>NZ_BAAALF010000169.1:0-18675 GCF_039528135.1 Kitasatospora nipponensis
GGCGCCGCGGGAGGCGCTGGCTGCCGCGACCCCGGCCTGGCGCCGGGCCCGCCGCGCCGGCCTCACCCGGCTGCGCCCGGGCCTCGCCTGAGGCAGGCGTCCGGGCCGGGCCGGGGACCAGGGCGACGAGGGCGGGTGCGGGTGCGGCGTGGCGAGCGGCCTCTGGTTGCATGGGCGGGCCACCCACGCGCGCATCGAGGAGGAACCCGCCCTGAACCCGTCACTCGCCGAAACCCTGTCCGTCGGGCTGCTGGCCCTGGTCCTGGTCTGCGCCGTGGTGCGGCCCCGGGGCTGGGCGGAGGCGGTGGTCGCGGCGCCGGCGGCCGGCGTGGTGGTCGCCACCGGTGCGATCGGCTGGGACCACGCGCGGGCGGAGGCCGCTCAGCTCGGGCCGGTGATCGGCTTCCTGGCCGCGGTCCTGGTGCTGGCCCGGCTCTGCGACGACGAGGGCCTCTTCCACGCCTGCGGGGCCTGGATGGCGCGCACCGCGGCCGGCCGGCCGCGGCGGCTGCTGGCGCAGGTGTTCGTGGTCGCGGCCCTGATCACCGCGGTGCTCAGCCTGGACGCCACGGTGGTCCTGCTGACGCCGGTGGTGTTCGTGACCGCCGCCCGGCTGGGCGCTCGCCCGCGGCCGCACGTGCACGCCTGCGCGCACCTGTCGAACACCGCCTCCCTG
Organism: Kitasatospora nipponensis; assembly: GCF_039528135.1. Classification (NCBI taxonomy): domain Bacteria; kingdom Bacillati; phylum Actinomycetota; class Actinomycetes; order Kitasatosporales; family Streptomycetaceae; genus Kitasatospora; species Kitasatospora nipponensis. The sequence goes on from NZ_BAAALF010000169.1 coordinate 677, forward strand.
CTGCTGCCCGTCTCCAACCTCACCAACCTGCTCGCCTTCGCGGCCAGCGGACTGAGCTTCACCCGGTTCGCCGGGCTGATGACGCCGCCCTGGCTGGTGGCGATCGGCGTCGAGTACGTCGTGCTGCGACGGTTCTTCGCCGCCGACCTGGACGCCGGCGCGCGGGCCCCGCAGGTCGACGACCCGCCCGAGCTGCCGCTCTTCGCCCTGGTGACGGTGGTCTGCACGCTGGGCGGCTTCGTGCTCGCCTCCGCCGTCGGGGTGAGCCCGGCCTGGGCGGCGGTGGCCGGCGCGCTGGTGCTCGCGGCCCGGGCGCTGGCCCAGCACCGCACGACGCCGGCGGCGATCGTCCGCTCCGCGAGCCCGGCGTTCCTCGCCTTCGTGCTGGCGCTGGGCATCGTGGTGCGCGCGGTGGTGGACAACGGGCTGGCCGCCGGGCTGGCGCACCTGGTCCCCGGCGGCAGCGGCCTGCCCGCGCTGCTGGGGATCGCGGTGCTGGCCGCGGTGCTGGCGAACGTGATCAACAACCTGCCGGCCGTCCTGGTGCTGCTGCCCCCGACGGCGGCGGCCGGGCCCGGGGCGGTGTTGGCCGTCCTGATCGGCGTCAACATCGGCCCGAACCTGACGTACGCCGGCTCGCTGGCCACCCTGCTCTGGCGGCGGATCATGCGCGAGCACGACAGCGAGGTCGACCTGCGCGTCTTCACCCGCCTCGGGCTGCTGACCGTGCCGGCGGCGCTCGGCGCGGCCGTGCTCGCGCTGTGGGGTTCGCTGCAGCTGATCGGCCCCTGAGCGGGCAGCCGCAGCGAAGGCCGCTCAGACCGGTGCGGAGCGGCGCGCCGGCTGCTGCTCGGGGACGGGCGCGGGGTGCCGCCCGGGGCGCTGCTCGGGGCGCTGCTCGGGGCGGGTGAGGAGGTAGCCGGCGGGGAGCGCGGTGAGGACGGCGACGGCGGCCAGGACGATCCGGTAGTCGAGCGCGGCGACCAGCGCCGCGCCGAGGGCGATCGCCAGGGCCTGCGGGGCGGACAGCGCCAGGCCGAGCGCCGCGTTGGTGCGGCCCAGCAACTCGGCCGGGGTGCGCCGCTGGAAGAGCGTCACGATGCCGACCGTGATCCAGGGCAGGCCCGCGCCGACCAGGCAGGCACCGGCGAGGACGGCCGGCAGCGAGGCGAATGCCTGCAGCAGGAAGCCGGTGGATGCGCCGGCCAGTCCCAGCGCCACCAGGCGGCGCTCGCCCAGGCGGCGCATGAGGGCCGATGCGATGAGCCCGGCGGCCAGCGCGCCGGCGCCCTGGATGCAGATCAGCACCCCGAGGAAGGCGTCCGGCCGGTGCAGTCCCCGACCGACCACGGCGAAGAAGGCCGTCTCGGAGAGGCCGAAGGCGGTCACGGCCAGCGCGCCGGCCACGGTCGCCTGCCGCAGCGCGGGCGTGGCGCGGATGTGGCGGGCGCCGGCGGGCAGGGTGCCGAGGGCGACGACACGCCCGCCGTGCCCGACCCGCGGGAGCGCGGCGCCTGGAACCTCGCCATGCTGGGCGCCGACCGGGCCGGCCAGGCCCCCGCCGCGCTGCTGGGCGCGCCGGCCGCCGACCTGGCCGGCCGGCGCGAGGGGGGGCTGCGGGGCGGGGGCCGGCGGCTCCTCGTGGATCCGCAGCGCGAGCAGCGCGGCGGTGGCGACCAGGAAGGTCACCGCGTCCGCCACGATCACCGGCGCCGGGCCGAACGCCGCGAGCAGTCCGGCCCCGAACAGCAAGGTGACCAGCCGCAGGCCCCACTGCGCGCTCTGCAGGGCGCTGTTGGCGTCCCCGAGCAGCTCGTCGCCGACCACCGTCGGCAGCAGCGCGGCCTGCGCCGGGCCCAGCACCCCGGCCGACAGGCCGTAGCCGCCCATGACCAGGTAGAGAAGCGGGACCCCGCCGCGGTCGTGGACCAGGAGCAGCGGCAGGACCAGGGCCGCGGTGACCAGGTTGGCGATCACCAGCAGGCGCCGGCGCGGCATCCGGTCGGCGAGGACGCCCCCGAGCGGAGCGGCCAGGGTGCCCAGGGTGAAGACGAAGAAGGCCAGTCCGGCGGCCGAGGGGCTGCCGGTGAGCATCTTGATCCAGATGCCCAGCGCCAGCCAGAGCGCCGAGTCGCCGAAGGCCGACAGGCTCTGGCCGGCCAGGAAGAGCCGGGCGTCGCGGTTCGACAGTAACGCGCGCACCGGCTCAGGCCTCCGGTCGGGAGGCGTCGAGCGGGTAGCTGAAGAGCAGCAGTTCGACGGGCAGGCTGTCGGCCGGGCGCAGCGCGGGGTCCGCCACCCGGTCCTGGTGGCGCTCCAGGACCGCGCGCAGGTCGGCGTGCAGCTGCCGGGCCTCGTCCGGGGTCAGGTGGGCCACCGTCTCGGCGCCGGAGGTGACCTGCCGCCAGGTGTCCGGGAAGTCGGCCCGGCGGGCGTTCACCGTGCCGGCCCGGGTGAGCCAGGTCTCCCACAGCAGCCGGGCGAGCGCGTCGGCGGCCTGCGTCCCGGCCGGTCCGTCCGGTCCGTCGGCGGCGCGCGTGGTGTCGACCTCGAAGCCGCGGTGCCGCAGCCGCCACGGGCGGCGCCGGCCCGGTGCCTCGCCGGCCTCCTCGACGAACCCGTACTTGGCCAGGGTGCGCAGGTGGAAGGCGCAGTTGGTCGGGGACTCCCCGATCAGCTCGCCGGCCTGCGTGGCGGTGAGCGGCTGCTGTCGGGCGAGCGCCTCCAGCAGCGCGAGCCGGGTGGGGTGGGCGACCGCCCGCATGGCCTTCGGGTCGGTGAGCCGACGCGGCCCGGGCGCCCCGGCGGGCGGCTGCGGCTGCGACGGATGCGGGGGCTGCGGGGCGTCGATGGGGGGCATGCCTCGAAACAGTACGCTCGAAACAGTACGCTCGACAAGCCTCCGAGGACCCCTCTCAGGCGAACGACTCGCGCGCCTCCGGCTCCGGGCCGCCGAGGGCGTTGCGGCGCTGGGGCATCCGCAGGGTGGTCATCCGCCGCCAGCCGCCCGCCCGCTCGTAGCCGTGGACGGCGTGGATGCCGGCGGCCAGTACCGCGGACTTGGCGCGCGGCCAGCGCAGCAGGGCGCCCATGTGCGCCATGACCGCCAGGCTGACGTCCCGGTAGGCGCGGATCTCGGCGCGCGCGGTCTCCTGGAGGGTCTGCAGGATCAGCCGTCCGTGGCCGGCCGCGGCCAGCCGCAGCAGCTCCTCGTGGCAGTACGCGAGGTGGTTGTCCTCGTCGGCGGAGATCATCCGCACCGCGCGGCCCAGCTCGGGGTGGCCGCCGAAGACGCCGCGCAGCAGCTTCATCTGCTCGGCGGCGCGCTGCTCGGTGACCCGACTGTGGGCCAGGTAGACGACCACGTCCCGGTCGGTCAGCAGCTCGTCGCGGCGCAGCCGGGCGTGCGCCAGACCGATGCCCTGGCGCTCCAGGATCATCGTGTAGTCGGTGTCGTCGGGGACCGCGACGGGCAGCAGGCCCCGCTTGTGCAGCAGGGCGTTGAAGATCCGTCCGTGCTTCTCCTCGTCGGCCCCGTGCCGGGCGATCTTCGGGGCGAGCTCCTGGTCGGCCACCAGGCGGGCGATCCGTCCGTTCTCCCAGCCGCCCTGGTCCTCGCCCTTGGCGGCGATGGAGCAGAAGAGCCGGAACGCGTCGTCGTGGTCGTGGATCTCCAGGAACAGGCTTCGGGCCGAGAGCATCGGTGCCGCCCCTCGCGCAGGCCCGGCGGTGCCGGGCGGAATCGGAGTTGGATCACCGATCAGTGAACGCAGTCGCGGCACCGGCGGCAACAGCTCAGACCCGAACGGGTGGGGTGGGACCGGGGGAGGGACCTGCAAGAATCCCTGCTGACCGTCCGGCACGTGCCGGGCCGTCAGCACGACCGCGGGCGGGCCGTGCAGGAACGAGCAGTGCACTGAACGAAGGGACACCTCCGGTGCCGATCACCAGACGCCGCCTCGCGGCGACGGCCGCGATACCCACCCTGCTGGCCGCGCTGGCCGCCTGCGGGCCGAGCGGGGGCGGCCAGGCGGCCAAGGCCCCGACCAGTCGGCCGCCGGTGGCCGGGGTCCACCCGGTGCCGGTGGGCGCGGGGCCGCAGGCGACGTACAGCGTCGCGGCGCAGCCGGCCGACGGCAGCTGCCGGGTCCGGTTCACCGCCGACAAGCAGCCGCTGCCGGACCCGGTCTGCACCCCGGGGGCGACCAGCCCGGCGGTGACCCAGGCCAACCTGTCCAGCACCATCTGCAAGGCCGGCGGGTACACCAGCGCGATCCGTCCGCCGACGAACATCACCGGCAAGGAGAAGGCCGCGAACGCCAGGTCCTACGGCTACACGGGACCGATGGGCGACGCGGAGTACGACCACCTGATCAGCCTCCAGCTGGGTGGCGACCCCAACGACCCGCGCAACCTCTGGGTCGAGCCGCCCTCCCCGGACCACGTGCCGGGCAAGGGTCCCAACAACCCCAAGGACTCGGTGGAGACCCGCCTGCACACCGCGATCTGCAAGGGTCAGACCACGCTGGCGGCGGCCCAGCAGGCCATCGCGGCCGACTGGACCACCGCCGAGTCCGTGCTCGGGCTCAAGGGCGACGCGCCGGCCAGCACCGGCGACCCGGACGACGACGCCAACTGAGCACCGAAGGGGCGGGGCTCAGAGCTCGGTGAGCGGGCGGGCCGGGTCGGCCAGCGCGGCGGGGTCGACCTGGCGCCCGCTGCGGACCAGCTCGCGGATCGCGTCGGTGACGTCCCAGATGTTGACGTTCATCCCGGCCAGCACCCGCCCGTCGGCCAGCCAGAAGGCGAGGAACTCGCGGGTGGCCGGGTCGCCGCGGAAGACGACGCGGTCGTAGCCGTCGGGCTCGACGTAGCCGGTGTACTCCATGCCGAGGTCGTACTGGTCGGTGTAGAAGTACGGAGTGCGGTCGTAGGAGACCTCGCGGCCGAGCATGGCCAGCGCGGCGCTCTGCGACTGGTTGAGCGCGTTGGCCCAGTGCTCGACCCGCAGGTGCCGCCGGAGCAGCGGGTGGAAGGCGCTGGCCACGTCGCCGGCCGCGAAGACGTCGGGGTCCGAGGTGCGCAGGGCCTGGTCGGTGACGACGCCGTCGGCCACCGTCAGGCCGGCCGCCTCGGCCAGCGCGGTGTTCGGCGCGGCGCCGATGCCGAGCAGCACCGCCTCGGCGGGCACCTCGGTGCGGTCGGCCAGGCGCACCCCGGCCACCGCGCCGCCACGCTCGACGATCGACTCCACCTGCACGCCGAACCGCAGGTCGACGCCGTTGGCGCGGTGCAGGTCGGCGAAGACCTCGGCCACCTCGCGGCCCAGCACCCGCAGCAGCGGCAGTTCGGCGGCCTCCAGCACCGTCACCTCGACGCCGGCGGCGGGGGCGGCGGCGGTGGTCTCCAGACCGATCCAGCCGGCGCCGATCACCACGATCCGCCGCGCGGTGGTGAACAGTTCGCGCAGCCGGTCGGCGTCCTCGACCCGGCGCAGGTAGTGCACCCCGGGCAGGTCGGCGCCGGGGACCGGCAGCCGGCGCGGGGACGCGCCGCAGGTCAGCAGCAGCTTGGCGTAGCGCTGCGTGCTGCCGTCGGCCAGCGTCACCAGGTGGGCGGCCGGGTCCAGGGCGGTCACCGCGGTGCCCAGCCGCAGGTCGATCCGCTGCTCCTGGTACCAGGCGGCCGGGTTGACGTAGATCTTCTCGCGCGGGTCCTTGCCCTGGAGGTAGCCCTTCGACAGCGGGGGGCGCTCGTAGGGGAGTTCGGACTCGTCCCCGATCAGCACCAGCGGCCCCTGGTAGCCCTCCTCGCGCAGGGTCCGGGCCGCACGGGCCCCGGCCAGGCTCGCTCCGACGATGACGTGGGCCGCGCTGTCGTCGGCGGTCCGGCCGGTGCTCGCGTCCAAGGTGACTCCTGGGTGTCGTGACCGCCCGGCGCCGACCGCCCGGCGGCGTGCGTGGCTGTCAGGGCGGTCGGGTGGAGCGCCAGTCCATCACATCGGCGCGAGGGGGTGAAGCGACCGCGCCCGGTGTTCAAGTGCGGCGTCGTCGGCACCACCCGCCGGGGTGCGGCGCTGTTCTGGCGGTCCGTCAGGCGGCGGACCCGGCTGCCGCGGCGCGGTCGTCGGCCCGGTCGTAGGCAGGGTCGACGGGCGGGTCGAGCAGGCGGGCGAGCACCGCGCCGAGGTCCTGCGGGGTGGCTGCGGCGCGCCAGGCCACGAAGCCGTCGGGGCGCACCAGCAGGGCGCCGCCGGCGGGGATCCGCGCCAGCTCGACGGTGTGGACGGGCAGGTCGAGGCGGGCGGCCGCGGGCCGCCAGTGGGCGCCGTCGGGCCCGGTCAGCAGGGTGAACCGGGAGCGGACCAGGTCGAGGGTGGAGAGGCCGCCGGCGATCCAGCGGTGCGGCAGGCGTGAGCCGGCGGAGCCGTCCAGCACGTGTTCGACGTCCTCGGTGCTGGGCAGCGTGGGGTCCGGGTCGATGACCGCGGCCGAGGCGTAGCGGTAACCGAGCTGGACGATCGGGGCGTTCAGCACGCCGGCCGCCGCGCGCGCGGCCGAGGCGGCCGGGCCCCGGCCCCAGTGCAGCTCGGGGTCGGCCAGCCGCAGGGTGGCCTGTTCGACGGCGAGGCGGCCGACCGGGTGCCGCTCCTGGTGGTAGGTGGCGAGCAGGGCGGGGGTGGCCGTGCCGCGCAGTACCAGGGCCAGCTTCCAGGCCAGGTTGTGGGCGTCGGCGATGCCGGTGTTCATGCCGAAGGCGCCCAGCGGGGGGATGGCGTGCGCCGCGTCGCCGACCAGGAAGACCCGCCCCCGGCTGTAGCGGTCGGCGAGCAGGGCGCGGATCCGCCAGGGCAGCGTGCTGACGATCTCGACCGGGAGCCCGGGGGCGCCCAGCGCGGTGCGGATCAGCTCCGGGGTGACCTCCAGGCTCTGCTCGGTGTGCAGGACCCACTCGTGGGCGCCGTCGATGGTCATCAGCGTCCCGCGCACCCGCGGGTGGGTGAGGTCGCAGGCGATGAAGGAGTGCGGGCCCAGCAGGCCGCTCAGGTCGGCGCGGAAGAGGGTGTTGTTCTTCGCCGTGCCCAGGTTGCCCGCGCCGGTGGTGCCGATGCCCAGCGCGGCGCGGATCGGGCTGCGCACGCCGTCGGCGGCGACGAGGTAGTCGGCGCGCAGCAGGCGGCCGTCGCAGAGCCGGGCCCGCACGCCGGTGGCGTCCTGCTCGAAGTCCTCCAGCGCGACGCCGTACTCGACGATCGCCCCGCGCTCGCGGGCGGCGGGCAGCAGCACGGCGTCCAGCCGGTTCTGCGGGCAGGTGCCGCGCAGGACGGCGGGGGTGTAGGGCGTGTCGGCGGTGCGCCGGGCGTGGTGGGGACCGGCCGGCCGGTGGGGCAGGTCGGCGGCGGCCAGCGTCTCGGCGCCGATCTTGCCCAGGGTGCCGGCCGACATGTCGACGGCCACCGCGTTCACCGCCTCGGCGAGGCCGACCTCGCGCAGCAGTTCCACGGTGCGCACCCCCACGCCGGTGGCGCGGGGGTGCTGCTGAGGCCCGTCCGCGCGTTCCACCACGTGCACCCGTACGCCGTGGTGGGCCAGGAACACGGCGGCGCTCAGGCCCACAGTGCCGGCACCGACGATCAGAACCTCGGTCATGGTCTTCCCCCGGAGATGGATGGGAACGGTGTTCCCTTGAATGGGAACGCTGTTCCCGCTTCTGGGAACACTGTACCCACTCGTTAGGATGCGCGCCATGGCTGAAGAGAAGACAGGTCCTGAACTGGTCTGGAGCCGGGAACGTCGGGCGCCCGGTCGCCAGGCGATGACCCTGGAGCGGATCGTCGCGGTCTCCATCACCATCACGGACGCCGAGGGGCTGGACGCCCTGTCGATGCGCCGGGTGGCCGCCGACCTCGATTCCGGCACCACCTCGCTCTACCGGCACGTGGCCGGCCGCGACGAGCTGCTCGACCTGATGATCGACGCCGTCCAGGGCGAGGAGCCGCCACCGCCGCCGAGCGGCGACTGGCGCGCCGACCTGCTGGCGGTCGCGCGCCGGATGCGGGCCGCGCTGCTGCGCCACCCCTGGCTGGGCGCGGTGATGTCCACCCGCCCGGCGCTGGGGCCCAACGCGCTGCGTCAGATCGACGGCTCGCTCGCGGCGGCGGGCGGACTGACCTCGGACATCACGCTGGCCTCGGACGTGGTGGTGGTGCTCACGCAGTACGTCTTCGGGGCCGTCTCGCGCGAACTGTCCGAGCAGGAGGTGCAGCGCCGCACGGGCCAGAGCGAGGACGAGTGGCGCCGGAGCATCGCGCCGTACATCGGCGAGGTGATCGGCAGCGGCGCCTATCCGCAGTTCGCCCGGCGGGTGATCGAGGCGCAGGAGCACAGCTTCGAGGAGCTCTTCGAGTTCGGCCTCGGCTGCCTGCTCGACGGGATCGCGGGGCGGGTGGCGGGCTGAGGTCCGGGCCGGGGTCCGGTTCCGGGTCCGAGCCCGGGCCCCGTGCGGTCCGGGGCGCTCCGGCCGCGCGGTGGGGGCCGAGCTGGGTCACGATGGAAGGACCCTTTGCCGGGCCGGCCGCTCGCGGCCGGCGGGCTGTGGAGGAGGACGGCGATGCCAGCGATGGAGATGCGTGACCGGCGCGGGGCGGCCGCGGAGATGGCGACACCCCCGATCCCGCCGGACCCCAGCGGGCTGAAGGTCCACCCGGTGCGCCAGGCCCTGGAGGCGTTCTGGCACATCCGGCCGCACACCGTGTTCTGGCTGGTCTCGGCCTCGCTGGGGCTGGGCCTGGTGGCCGTCCAGATCGAGACGCTGTGGGTGCTGGTGGTCTTCTCGATCTTCTGGGGCGTGACGGTGGCCGCCATGGTGGCGTTCACCGCGCGGACGATGAGCGAGCGGCCCAGCCCCGGGCGACATCGCCGTGTGGCGGTCTGAGCGCCGGCGCCGCGAGCCCTGCCAGGGGAGCCGACGCGGCGGGCCGGCCCACCGGCGACTGCCGGTGGGCGGGCCCGCTGCGTGACGCCCGCCGCCGGGTTACGGCTGCATCGTGTAGGCGCCGCTGAGGGCGGCGACCTGGGTCCAGACCCGCTCGGCCCGCTCGGCGTCGGCCACCGGACGGCGGACGTGGGCCAGCGCCCAGGCGGCCTGCTCCTCGCTGGTGGAGGCCTTGCCGTGCAGCTCGGTGGCGTGCGCGGAGAAGTCCCGGACCAGCACGTCGAAGACGGTGTCCAGCAGGTCGCGGTCCAGGCCGGTCTGCTCGGCCTGCTCCAGCACCAGCTGGCCGTAGACGACCAGCGCGAAGAGCTGGCCGATCTCCAGCAGGAAGTCGAGGTCGGCCTGCTGCGCCTCGGTCGGCGCGTGGGCGGCGAGCAGCGCGCACAGGCCGTCGGCCTGCTCGCGGAAGCGGGCCACGTTCGGCAGGTCGGCGTGCGCGTCGTAGGCGGTGCGCCAGTCGTGGAAGCGGATCGCGCCCAGGCCGCGGGCGGGGCCCTGCTGGAAGAGGAAGGCGTCGTCGGCGGCGTCCAGGCGGCGCGGCACGGCCGGGTAGTCGGCCGGCGCGAAGAGGTAGTTCGCCATGAACTTGAGGATCAGGGCCAGGTTGACGTGGACCGTGCCCTCCAGCTTCGGCAGGCCGCGGATGTCCTTGGCGGCCTTGTCGAAGTAGGTGTCCGCCTCGAAGCCCTTGGCCGCGATGACGTCCCACATCAGGTCGATGACCTTCTCGCCCTCGGTGGTGACCTTCATCTTGGTCATCGGGTTGAAGAGCAGGTAGCGGCGGTCCTCGGGGGAGGCGGTGCGGAAGTAGTCCACGGCCCGGTCGCTGAACAGCTTCATCGCGGTGAGGCGCGCGTAGGCGTCCGTCAACTCCCGGCGCACGTGCGGGAAGTCGGTGACCTTGCGGCCGTAGAGCACCCGGTTGTGGGCGTGCGTCACGGCCTCGTACATGGCGTGCTCGCAGATGCCGATCGAGGCGGCGCACAGGTTGAACTTGCCCACGTTGACGGTGTTCAGTGCGGCGTCGAAGGCGGCCTTGCCGGTGTGCAGCACGTCGCCCGGGCCCACCGGGTAGTCCTCCAGCCGGAACTCGCTGACGTACATCTGCGCGTTCACGGTGTTCTTGACCAGGTGGTACGCCTCGTGGCGGCTGTCGGCGGCGAAGAAGACGTAGCCCTCGGGTCCCTCGACGTCCGAGCGGCGGCCGAAGACCGAGACCAGGCCGGCCACGTTGCCGTTGCCGATGTAGTACTTGGAGCCGTTGGCGCGGAAGCCGCCCTCGCCGTCCGGAGTGAGGATCAGGTCGGTGGAGTAGATGTCGGCGCCGTGCGTGCGCTCGGAGAGACCGAAGGCCATCACCTGACCCTCCGTCAGGAGCTTGGCGGCGCGGGCCCGCAGGGCCTCGTTCTCGCTCTGCCAGACCGGGCCCAGGCCCAGGATGGTGACCTGCCAGGTGTACCAGTAGCCCAGGCCGTAGAAGCCGAGGATCTCGTTCAGCTCGGCGATCCGGGCGGTGTCCCAGCGCTTGGCGTCGTCGCCGTCGGCCTCCGAGGCCGGGGTCAGGAAGGTCGCGAAGAGCCCTTCCCTGGCGGCGAACTCGAGGAAGTCGGCGTACCAGGTGCGGTCGATGTAGGTGTCGATCAGCGCCTTCTTGCCGCGCGACTCGAACCAGTCGACGGTGGCGCGCAGCAGCCGGCGGGTCGGCTCGTCGAACTGCACCGGGTCGTAGGTACGCGGGTTGAAGAGCAGGGCGTCAGCCATGGATGCGATCCCAGGGTCGGCGGAGAGGGTGGGGTGAAGGTGGTACGGGTGAGGGTGGTTCGGGTGAAGGTGGTACGGGGTGGAGCGCGGCGGGTGGTCAGCCGGCTCTGAGGCGGTGCAGGGTGGCCAGCACGTCGTCCAGCCAGGCGATCGTCATCCGCTCGAACTCGATGCCGCCGCGCAGCACCACGTGCTGCAACTGCTGCTGCACGTCGAGGGCTTCGAGGTCGGGGAAGTCGCGCTGCTCGCCGCTGAGGTAGGTGTCCAGCAGTTCGGCGTGGGCGGCCCGGTGGCGTTCGACCTCGGGGATCAGCGCCCCCGGGTCGTCGAAGGCGGCGGCCCGGATCCGCACCGCCATCTCGTGCCGCACGCTCTCCGGCTGCACCGGTTCGCGCAGCCAGGCGGAGAGTTCGGCCCGGCCCGGCTCGGCGACCGCGTAGATCTTCTTGTCCGGCCGCCCGCTCTGCTCGACCGGCTGCACGGCGAGCCGGCCGTCGCTCTCCATGCGGCCCAGCACGCGGTAGATCTGCTGGTGGGTGGCGGTCCAGAAGCGCCCGATCGAGCGGTCGAAGCGGCGCGCCAGGTCGTAGCCGGAGGCGGGGTGCTCCAGCAGGGAGACGAGGATCGCGTGCTCGAGGGCCATGGGTCCAGCTTGCTGTGCAACGAGTTGCATAGCAAGGGGCGGCCGACGGCATGAGACGCAGCTCACCTGTCGGCCGCCCCCGGGCGGGCTCAGAAGCGCAGCTGGATGACCTCGAACGAGGTGGCGAGGCGGGTGCCGAGACGGCTGCCGGCGGCGCGGCCCATCGACTCCAGGAAGCCCTCGGCGTCGGCCATGTCGCCGCCCAGGCCCGCCAGGTAGGCCGCGTGGGCCTTGAGGGAGGCGAGGCCCGCGGCGAAGTGCTCGGTGGTGTCCACCGCGTGCAGGCCCAACGGCGAGCCGGCCGCCCAGACCTGGCGGACCCCGTTCCACGGCGCGTGGCCCTCGGCCGTCAGTTCGGGGAAGACCCAGCGGTTGCCCGCGTCGCGCACCCCGTCCAGGGTGGCCCGGCCGGCCGCGATGTGGTCCGCCTGGTTGGGGAACACCCCGCCGTAGGTGTCGCGGAAGTTGGTGGTGATCACGATCTCCGGGCGGTGCCGGCGCACCAGCCGGGCGATGTCACGGCGCAGCGGCAGCCCGTACTCCAGGACGCCGTCCGGGTACCCGAGGAACTCGACGGTGTCCACCCCGACCAGGGCCGCCGAGGCGATCTGCTCGGCCTCGCGCAGCGGCCGGCACTCCTCGGGGCTCAGCCCGTCGATGCCGGCCTCGCCGCTGGTCACCATGGCGTAGACCACGCTCTTGCCCTGGGCCGTCCAGCGCGCCACGGCGGCCGCCGACCCCTACTCCATGTCGTCCGGGTGCGCGACCACGGCCAGTGCCCGCTGCCAGTCCTCGTCGAGCGGCTGGTAGGGCTCGGGGGGCTGCTCGGTCATCGGAGGTCCTCCTGGGTGTGATGGCTGATCAGAGCTCCGATCAGCCACTATGGCCTATCCGGGAGGCCCGGGCGGTGACATCCGCGACCGGGGCGGCAGGCCGGCGCCGGGCGCGGGGTCCGCGGTGGTCAGGGCGGGGGCCGGGGCGAGGGCGGCCAGCAGGGCGGCCGGGTCGCGGCGGGCGGCCGGGCCCGGGAAGGCGGCGGTGACCCGGCCGGTGGTCAGCACGGTGAGCTCGTCGGCGACGGTCAGCGCCAGGCGCGGCTGAGGGGCGGTCAGCAGGACGGCGAGCCCCTCGCCGGCCAGCCGGCGGACCAGGCCGAGCACCTGCTCGGCGACGGCCGGGGCCAGGCCCTCGGTCGGCTCGTCCAGCAGCAGCACCCGCGGGCCGCCCAGCAGGGCGCGGGCCAGCGCGAGCATCTGCTGCTCCCCGCCGGAGAGTTGGGCGCCGCGGTGGCCCAGCCGCTGGGCCAGCCGGGGGAGCAGGGCGAGCACCTGCTCCACGGTCCAGCCGGTGCCGGTGCCGGTGCCGGTGCCGGTGCCGGTGCCGTTGGCCGTGTCGCCGTCGGCGGGGCCGGGGCGCGGGAAGCGGGAGGAACGGCCGCGCGGGGGGCGGGCCAGCGCCAGGTGCTCGGCCACGGTGAGCCGGGCGAAGACCCGCCGGCCCTGCGGGACCAGGCCGACCCCGGCCCGGGCCACCCGGTGCGCGCCCCGGCCGGTCAGCGGCTGCCCGGCGAGCTCGACACTCCCGGCGGTGGGGTGCAGCAGCCCCACGACGGCGTGCACCAGGGTGCTCTTGCCCGCGCCGTTGTGGCCCAGCACCGCGTGCACCGTGCCGGCCGCCACCGTCAGGTCGACGCCGTGCAGCACCGGTCCGGCGCCGTGCCCGACCGTCAGCGCGCGGATCTCCAGCACGGCTACTCCCTCTCCGGCGTCGTCGAATCCGGCGTCGTCGAATCCGGCGTCGTCGAACCCGGCGTCGTCGAACCCGGCGTCGTCGAACCCGACGCCGCCCCGCCCAGGTAGACCTCGCGCACCCGTGGATCCGCGCCGACCTCGGCGGGGGTGCCGCCGGCCAGGGTGCGGCCCTCGTGCAGCACGGTGACCTGCTGCGCCAGCGCGCCGACGAAGGCCAGGTCGTGCTCGACCAGCACCAGTGCCCCGACCGCGGGCAGCCGGCGCAGCACCGCCAGCATCCGCTGCGCCTGCGGCTCGGTCAGGCCGGCCGCCGGCTCGTCCAGCAGCAGCCGGGGCCGGCCGGCCAGCGCCGCCGCCACCTCCACCAACCGCCGCTGTCCGTGCGAGAGTTCGCCGGCGGGGCGGTCGGCGAAGGAGGCCGCGCCGACCTGCGCCAGCTGGTCGAGGCAGCGCGTGCGCAGGGCCCGGTAGCGGGCCGGCCGCCAGAGCCCGCCGCCGCGCGGGCCACCCCGGTCGGTGGCGCGGCGCTCGTGCGGCCAGGCGGCGAGCGCGACGTTGTCCAGGGCGCTCAGCGAGTCGGCCAGCGCCGGCTGCTGGAAGGTGCGGGCGATGCCGAGCCGGGCCCGGCGGGCCTCCCCCGCGGTGGTGACCTCGCGCCCGGCGAAGTGGATCCGGCCGGCCGAGGGGCGCACGGTGCCGGCGATCAGGGCGAGCAGCGTGGACTTGCCCGCGCCGTTCGGCCCGATCACCGCGTGCCGCTCGCCCGCGCCCACCCGCAGCGTGACCTCGGCGACGGCGGCCAGGGGTCCGTAGCGCCGGCCGACGCCGTCCAGCGCCAGCAGTGGCCGCGCGGGGTCGGGCGGGGCGGGGTGCTGCCAGGCCGCGGTCACGGGGCCTCACCGTCCGGCGGCACTACCGGGCACGGTGTCGGCGTGGGCGGCTCCTGCGAGGTGCGCGGCGGGCGGACGGTGGCGGGCCGCAGGCCGGCGAGGCCGCGCGGGAGCAGGTAGACCGCCGCGACGAAGAGGACGCCGAGCACCAGCGGGCCGTGCCCGGGCCAGTGCGCCGCCAACTGGTCGCGGGCCAGCACCACCAGCACCGTGCCGGCCAGCGCGCCCGGCGGCGAGGCGATCCCGCCGAGCACGGCGGCCAGCAGCAGCAGCGAGGAGGTGCCGAAGCCGGCGTCGGCCGGCGAGACGTACCCCTGCCCGGCCACCAGCAGCGCGCCGCCCACCCCGCGGTGCGCCCCGGCGCCGACCTGCGCGGCCAGCAGGGCGCCGCCCACCCGGTGCCCGGCCGCCCGCATCCGCGGCTCCTGCTCGCGGACGGCGTCCAGCAGCAGCCCGAGCGGCGAGCGGAGCGCCAGCACGGCCGCGCCGGTGGCGAGCAGTGCGACCACCGCCAGGTAGCCGTAGAGGTCCCGGTCGTCCGTCAGCGCGTCCAGGCCCCACCAGAGCCGGACCGCGGGGACGCCGGCCAGGCCGTCGGCGCCGCCGGTCACCGAGGTCCAGCGGCCGGCGGCGGTGGCGGTCAGCTCGCCGAGGGCCAGCGTGATCATCAGGGCGGTGGTGCCACGGGTGCGGACCACCACCAGGCCGGTCAGCAGCGCGAAGAGGGCGCCGGTCAGCGCGGCGGCGGCGAGCTGCAGCGGACCCACCGTCAGCCCCGCGCGGGCCAGCAGGGCGGTGCCGTACGCGCCGACGGCGAACGGTGCCGCCTGGCCGAGAGTGGGCAGCCCGGCGCGGCCGGTCAGCACGCTCACCCCGACCGCCGCCGGGGCGAGCGCCAGGGCGGGGGCGAGGGCGGTGGGGGCGGCCGGGTCGAGGGCGGCCAGCGCGAGCAGGACGGTGGCCGCCAGGAGGAGGGCCGGCAGCGGGCGGTCCGGCCATCGGCGCAGCGGCGAGGAGAGGGCGGCCGCGAGGCGGGCGGTCCGCGGGGGGCGGGGGCTCACGGTGTGCTCCGGCCGGCGCGCTCGCGTCGACCGCGCAGCAGCAGGGCGGCGGCCAGCGCGGTGAAGAGCAGGTACGGCGCCAGGTCGGGCAGCAGGACCACCCCCAGGGTCTGCACCTCGCCGATGGCCACCGCGGCCAGCAGCGCCCCACCCACCGAGCCGGGGCCGCCGAGCACCACCACGGCCAGCGAGAGCAGCAGGACGGTGTCCGCGGCCCGCGGGCCGGGGCCGATCACCGGTGCGCCGAGGACGCCCGCCAGGCCCGCCAGCGCGCCGCCCGCGGTGAGCACGGCCGTGTGCACCCGGCGCGGGTCGGTGCCCAGGCAGGCCGCCACCATCTGCGGGTCGTCCACGGTGGCGCGGACCAGGGCGCCGGCGCGGGTGCGGGTGAGCAGCAGGTGTCCGGCTACGGCCAGCACGCCCGCCACCGCGATCAGCGCCAGCCGGTGGACCGGGAAGCGGTGGCCGAGCAGCAGCAGGCTGCCGCCCAGCCCCGGTGGCAGGACGACCGGCAGCTCGTCGGGTCCGGCCGCCGTGCTCAGCAGGCCGGCGCCGATCAGGCCCAGGCCGCAGGTGAGCAGCGCCTGGGCGAGGTGCCCGCGACGGCGCAGCGGGGCGGTCAGTGCCGCGACCAGCACGCCGCCGCCGGCCGCGGCCGCGGTGCCGGCCACCGCGGCCAGCAGCAGGCCCGCCCAGCTTCCGTCACCCAGCGCGGCGGCGGTGTACCCGCCCACGGCGTAGAGCGTGCCGTGGGCGAGGTTGAGCACGTTGCCGGTGCCGAACGCCAGGGTCAGGCCGGCCGCCGCCACGAAGAGCAGCAGCCCGTAGGCGACGCCGTCCACGGCCGGCACCAGGTTCGCGTCGAGCACTCCCACCGTGGCGCCTTTCTGACGGTTCGTCCCATGCCTTCGCCGGCTGCGTCGCGGGGAGCCGGTCGGTCAGTTGCCGATGGTCGCCAGGTCCTGGACCGTCAGGTTGGAGAGCGTGCGGCCGTCGCTCTTGACCTGCCGCAGGTACCACTTCTGCACCGGCGAGTGGGTGTTCTTGCCGAACTGCCAGGTGCCGCGCGGGCTGTCGATCTGACCGAGCCCGGCGATCGCGTTGTTGATCCGCTCGGGGGTGACGTCGGTGCCGGCGGCCGCGATGGCCTTGTCGAGCACCGCCGCCGCGTCGTAGGAGGCCATCGCGTACGTGGTGGGCGGGCCCGGGTGCTTGGCCTGCCAGGCGGAGACGAACGTGCGGTTGGTGGCGTTGTCCAGGTCGGGCGCGTAGTTGAGCACCGAGCGGATGCCCTTGGCGGCGTCGCCCTGGGCGTTCAGCACGCCGCCCTCGGTGAGGAACCCGGCGGCGTACAGCGGCACGTCGCGGACGTCGGACTGCGCGTACTGCTTGACGAAGTCGACGGCTGCGCCGCCCGCGTAGAAGCAGTAGACGGCCTTGGCATGGGAGTTCTTGATCTGCGTCAGGTACGGGGTGAAGTCGGTGGTGGCCGGGAACGGCGTGAAGAGCGTCTTGCCACCCGGGTTGGCGAGCTGGCCGCCGGCCTTGACGAAGGCGTCCGTGAAGCCCTGCAGCTCGTCCCAACCACCCTGGTAGTCCGGGCCGATGGCGAAGACCGGGCCCTGCACGGTGTCGTGCACGTACTGGGCTATCGCCGAGCCGGGCTCGTTGGACAGGAAGCTGGTGCTCCACTGCCGGCTGACGTCCTTGACCACCGGACGGCCGTTGGAGCTCACCAGCGGGATCCTGCTCTCGGTGAGCAGCGGGGAGACCGCGGCCACCGAGCCGGCGCCGACGATGCCGGTCATCGCCACGACCTTGTCCTGCTTGACGAGCTTGGTGGCGGCCGGCAGCGCGGTCGGCGCCCCGTCGCCCTCGTCGGCGACCACCAGGTCGACCGGGTGACCGCCCAACTGCCCGCCGTGCGCGTCGAGGTAGAGCTGGAAGCCGTCCCGCAGGTCGGTGCCGACCGCCTGGTAGGTGCCGGAGAGCGAGGCGAGCAGGCCGATCTTCACCGTGCCGCCGGCCTTGCTCGCGCCGGCCCCCGAACCCCCGCCGCCACTGCAGGCGGTGGCGGCGAGCGCGGTGACGAGCAGCAGCAGGCCCGCGGCGCGGGTCCGGGGCGTGCGGCGCTGGGATCGGGCGGTGCGCGGGTCGCGGGCGGTGCCGACCGGGGGCATGGGGAGCTCCAAGGAGAGATGGCCGAGGTGTTCGGACAGTCAGGAGGCTGCGGTCGGCAGGCTTGCGGTCAGCAGAGCCTGCCGTCAGGACAGGTGCCTGCCACCGGAGTTCAGCAGCATGGCGCGGGCGGCCGGGGCGAGCGCCGGGCCGACCTGGTTGATCAGCTCGGCCATCTCGTAGGAGACCTGGCCGATGTCACAGGACTTGGTGGCCAGCACCAGCAGCGAGGCACCGCTGCTGACCGCCATCGAGAAGAGGAAGCCGCCGCGCAGCTCGGTGAGGTTGCTGATCACCGGGTCGGCGTCCAGCAGCCGGCCGGCCCCGGCCAGCAGGCTGACCAGCCCGGAGGCGATGGCGGCCAGCTGGTCGCCGCGCTCGGTCTCGACCTCGCGGGTGGCGGCGATCAGCAGCCCGTCGGCGGAGACCGCGACGGCGTGCGTGATCTCGGGCACCCGGGCCGCGAAGTCGTTCAGCAGCCAGTCGAGATCGGGGGTCGGGGTGGAGGTCACAGGTCTTCCTTCTCTGCCGGTCGGCGCCGCCGGGGTGGGCGCGATCTTCACTACTACGGTCTGACGGGCGGTTCGGTTGCATCCCGCCGGGGATTGGTTCAGGGCTTCCCGGCACCGGTGGGCGCCGCCGGGTCGGCCAGCAGGGCGGGCGGCAGCGGGCGGGCGGGGCGGGCGGCGCCGGTGGCGCGGGCGTAGGCGGGCATCGGCGC
>NZ_BAAALF010000170.1:0-18633 GCF_039528135.1 Kitasatospora nipponensis
GGCGCCGGCGATGGCCGAGCTCTCGGCGCAGGACAAGGAGCTGCTCGGCCGGCTCGGCACCGGCGCCACCGCCGCCGGCGAGCACCGCAAGCGCTGACCGCGGGCCGCCCGGCCGGGACGGTCGGAGCACCGCCAGGAACGCCGTCCGGTCCACCGCTCGGAGCACCGGTCGGATGAGCTGCCGGACGGCCGTCGGATCACCTGATGGATCGACAAGTCCGTTACGCCGTACGGCCTCACCCGTTCAGGGGCACTGTTGGGCCGTCGGTGTGACAGGTACCACACGTTCATGGTAAAGCTCTCATCAAATAGTTTGTGATACCGTTCACGAGTACCGAGAACACGCCGAAAGACCCAGTGGTGAAGGACTTCCGTCCCCATCGGGTCTCCTGCGACGAGCCGTGGCCGCCCAGCGGCCCAGCTCGCGGCCGACTCGCTCGGGCCGGTGTCCCCGCACCGTGCGCCACCTGTTCTCGTTGAGCCATCCCCCGTCCTCGACATGCCGCCGGAGTTGCCGACATGCCGTCCCACGACGCCCGGATCATCCGCGGCGCCGCAATCCCCACTGCGGTCGCCGGTGCCGTCGCTGTTGCGATCTCCACCGCGGTGGCGGGTGGCAAGGGGTTGATCGGAGCTCTCTTCGCAACGCTGCTGGTGATGGGGTTCTTCAGCTTCGGGCAGTTCGCCCTCGACCGGCTGACCAGGAACAACCCGCAGATCCTGATGGCCGCGGCGCTCCTGGTGTACACCACCCAGATCCTGTTGGTGGCGATCGTTCTCGCAGTGTTCAAGGACACGTCACTCTTCAACACCAAGGTCTTCGGCTTCACGCTGCTCGGATGCGCGTTGATCTGGACGGCGGGTCAGGTGCGCGCCGCCCTGAAGGCCAAGATGTTCTACGTGCAGAACGACCAGAAGTCCGACGACTCGTCGAAGCCGGGACGTCAACAGTGACCGGTGCCCACTGTCCCCCTCGCGAGGGGGGCGGTGTTTATGCGGCCCTGACAGGCTGCTATCGTCCGTCGCAACAACGGAGTACGGGAAGCGGCCAGGTCTCTCCACGCGGTGCATCGGCACCGGGCGGACGGATCGCCCCCCGGGCCCGCGCAGTCCTGAAAGATCCCGCACCGACCTCTTGTGCCGGTGCGCCGGGTCCACGAGAAACCCAACATGATCCAGTGCCGCACCGTGGCTCCGTGCCGCGCCGACACACCGAGGTTGCCGTAACCATGCGTCACGACGAAGGAGTCCGTGGTGAGTGCTGACCATCTCACGCAGCAGCTTGCCTCCGATGGCTGCCACCTGTTCTCCGGCTGCGGCTTCCCGGCCCCCGGCCTGAACGAGTTCCAGTTCGATCCGATCTTCACCGTCGCGGGCGTCGGCTTCAACAAGCCGATGCTGCTGTCGATGGTCGCCGCGCTGCTGGTGATCGGTTTCTTCTGGGTCGCCTTCGCGAAGCCGAAGGTCCTGCCGGGCAAGATGCAGCTGGTCGGTGAGATCGGTTACGACTTCGTCAAGCGCGCGGTTGTCCTCGACACCATCGGCAAGAAGGGCGAGAAGTACGCCCCGATGATGGTCACCATGTTCTTCATGGTGTGGGTCATGAACATCATGTCGGTGATCCCGTTCGCCCAGTTCCCGGTGACCGCGGTGATCGCCTACCCCGCGGGCCTGGCGCTCGTGGTCTGGGTCACCTACATGACGCTGACCTTCAAGAAGCACGGCTTCGTCGGCGGCCTGAAGAACCTCTGCTGGCCCTCGGACATCCCGGGCTGGGTCATGTTCATCCTGGTGCCGATCGAGTTCTTCTCGAACATCTTCGTGCGGCCCTTCACCCTCGCGGTGCGAGCCTTCGCCAACATGTTCGCCGGCCACCTGCTGATCGTGATGTTCTCCGTCGCGTCCTGGTACCTGCTCAGCCCCACCATCGGCGCGCTCTACGCGACCACCTCCTTCGCGGTGACCCTGGGTCTGACCGCCTTCGAGCTGCTGGTCCAGTTCCTGCAGGCCTACATCCTCGTGACGCTGGCCAGCAGCTACATCGCCGGTGCGCTGGAAGAAGCGCACTGACCGCGCTGCAGCACCCCGCATACCTCCTCCCGAAATACCTCCGGTGGCCAACCACCATCGGTTCACCACCCCGCAAAGGACAGCTGAAATGAGCAACCTCCTCGCCGCCGCCCAGTTTGGTGTCTACGGTTCCGTCGCTTCCATCGGCTACGGTCTCGCTGCGATCGGCCCCGGCATCGGTGTTGGTCTGATCTTCGGCAACGGCGTTCAGGCGATGGCCCGTCAGCCCGAGGCGGCCGGTCTGATCCGCACCAACATGTTCATCGGCTTCGCGCTGACCGAGGCGCTCGCGCTCATCGGCATCGTCATGCCGTTCGTGTTCGGTGCCAGCCCCAAGTAATCCCGCCGTAGTCCCACCGGACGGAAGGTCCAGATATGTCGCTCGCGCTGCAGTTGGCGGCTGAGGACTTCAACCCCCTCATCCCCAAGACGCCTGAGCTCATCATCGGCCTGATCTGCTTCTTCGTGGTCTTCGGTCTGCTCGGCAAGAAGCTCCTCCCCAGCATCGAGAAGGTGCTGGCGGAGCGTCGGGACCAGATCGAGGGCGGCATGGAGCGGGCCGAGGCCGCGCAGGCCGAGGCCCAGGCCCTGCTTGAGCAGTACCGCGCCGAGCTCGCCGAGGCGCGTCACGAGGCCGCTCGGATCACCGAGCACGCCCGTGAGCAGGGCGCTGCCCTGATCGGTGAGATGCGCGAGGAGGGCCAGCGTCAGCGCGAGGCCATCGTCGCCGCCGGCCACGCCCAGATCGAGGCCGACAAGAAGCAGGCGACCACCGCCCTGCGTCAGGACGTCGGTTCGCTCGCCTCCCAGCTGGCGTCCCGCATCGTGGGCGAGTCCCTCGAGGACTCGGCCCGGCAGAGTGGCGTGATCGACCGCTTCCTGGACGACCTGGAGGCCAAGGCCGCCGCGAACACGGCGGGCGCCAAGTGATCGGCGCCAGCCGCGAGGCGTTGGCCGCCGGTCGCGAGAACCTCGACAGCCTGACCGACAACACCGCGGTGGACTCGGCCAAGCTCGCCGAGGAGCTCAGCGCCGTCACGGACCTGCTGGACCGTGAGGTCTCGCTGCGCCGGGTGCTGACCGACCCCTCGCGGTCCGGTCAGGACAAGGCCCAGCTGGTCGGCTCGCTGCTGGCCGGTCAGGTCTCCGGGCCGACCGTGGACCTGGTCTCCGGACTGGTCCGCTCGCGCTGGTCCGGTGCGCGTGACCTGGTCGACTCGGTCGAGCAGCTCGCCGCCTACGCCGAGGTCATCGCCGCGGACAAGGCCGGCAAGCTGGACGACCTGGAGGACGAGCTCTTCCGGTTCGGCCGGATCGTCAGCGGCTCGCACGAGCTGCGCGCCGCGCTGACCGAGCCGAAGGCCACCAGCGCCGCCAAGGCGGAGCTGGTCCGGAAGCTGCTCGGCGGCCGGGTCCAGGCGGGCACCGTCCGCCTGGTGGTCTCGCTGGTCACCAACCCGCGTGGCCGTAGCCTGGAGCAGGGCCTCGAGTCCTACGCCAAGCTCGCCGCCGACCGCCGCGAGCGCGTGGTGGCCCTGGTCACCACCGCCGTGCCGCTCAGCGACAGCCAGAAGGAGCGCCTGACGGGCGCCCTGGGCCGGCTGTACGGGCGCGCGGTGCTCCTGAACATCGACGTCGACCCCCGGGTCGTCGGCGGAGTCCGGGTGCAGATCGGCGACGAGATCATCGACGGCACCGTGTCGAGCCGCCTCGAAGGCGCTCGCCAGGCCCTCGAAGGCTGAGCCACTCGCAGACAGCACCATCCGACCCTCGGTCGGGCGCCGGTCCCATCCCACGGGACAGCCGGCACAGACGTACGGCCGGTCCAACAGCACCGGCCGAGGATCGAATACTTGCGGCCCTCCATGGGCGGGCCGAGGATCGCAACCTAGGAGAGCAGGGAAGCCTGATGGCGGAGCTTACGATCCGGCCGGAGGAGATCCGGGACGCGCTGGCCGATTTCGTCCAGTCGTACCAGCCGGACGCCGCCTCGCGTGAAGAGGTCGGCACGGTCACTGACGCGGCGGACGGTATCGCCCATGTCGAGGGTCTCCCCTCGGTCATGGCCAACGAGCTGCTGAAGTTCGAGGACGGTACCCTCGGCCTCGCACTGAACCTCGACACCCGCGAGATCGGTGTCGTCATCCTCGGTGAGTTCTCGGGCATCGAGGAGGGCCAGACCGTGCACCGCACGGGCGAGGTCCTCTCCGTCCCGGTCGGCGAGGGCTACCTCGGCCGCGTCGTGGACCCGCTGGGCAACCCGATCGACGGTCTGGGCGAGATCGCCTCCACCGGCCGTCGCGCCCTGGAGCTGCAGGCCCCCGGCGTCATGGTCCGCAAGTCGGTCCACGAGCCGATGCAGACCGGCATCAAGGCCATCGACGCGATGACCCCGATCGGCCGTGGCCAGCGTCAGCTGATCATCGGCGACCGCCAGACCGGCAAGACGGCGGTGGCGGTCGACACGATCATCAACCAGCGTGACAACTGGCGCTCGGGCGACCCGAAGAAGCAGGTCCGCTGCATCTACGTCGCCATCGGCCAGAAGGGCTCCACCATCGCCTCGGTGCGTGGCGCCCTGGAGGAGGCCGGCGCGCTGGAGTACACCACCATCGTGGCTGCTCCCGCCTCCGACCCCGCGGGCTTCAAGTACCTCGCCCCGTACACCGGTTCGGCCATCGGCCAGGAGTGGATGTACGACGGCAAGCACGTCCTCATCATCTTCGACGACCTGTCGAAGCAGGCCGAGGCGTACCGTTCCGTCTCGCTGCTGCTGCGCCGTCCGCCGGGCCGCGAGGCCTACCCGGGTGACGTCTTCTACCTGCACTCCCGCCTGCTGGAGCGCTGCGCGAAGCTCTCCGACGAGCTGGGCGCGGGCTCGATGACCGGTCTGCCGATCATCGAGACCAAGGCGAACGACGTCTCGGCGTACATCCCGACCAACGTCATCTCCATCACCGACGGCCAGTGCTTCCTGGAGTCCGACCTGTTCAACGCCGGCATCCGCCCGGCCGTGAACGTCGGCATCTCGGTCTCCCGCGTCGGTGGCTCGGCCCAGATCAAGGCCATGAAGTCGGTCGCCGGCCGCCTGCGCCTGGACCTGGCCCAGTACCGTGAGCTGGAGGCGTTCGCCGCCTTCGGTTCCGACCTGGACGCGGCCTCCAAGGCCCAGCTGGAGCGCGGTGCGCGCATGGTCGAGCTGCTGAAGCAGGGCCAGTACCAGCCGTTCCCGGTCGAGGAGCAGGTCGTCTCCATCTGGGCCGGCACCACCGGCAAGCTGGACGACGTCCCGGTCGCGGACATCCGCCGCTTCGAGCGCGAGTTCCTCGACCAGCTGCGGATCGAGAAGAAGGACCTGCTCGCCGCGATCGTGGAGACCTCCAAGCTGGAGGACGGCACGATCGACGCGCTGACCGAGGCGATCACCGCCTTCAAGCAGGGCTTCACCACGGCCGACGGCAAGCTGCTCTCCGAGCAGGCCTGAGTCCGGTAGCGAGGGAAAGGACGTAACGACCCATGGGAGCACAGCTTCGGGTCTACAAGCGCCGGATCCGCTCTGTCACCGCGACGAAGAAGATCACCAAGGCGATGGAGATGATCTCCGCGTCGCGCATCGTCAAGGCGCAGCGCGCGGTGGCCGCCTCCACTCCGTACGCCGATGAGCTGACCCGGGCGGTGACGGCGGTGGCCACCCGGTCCAACGCCAAGCACCCGCTCACCACCGAGAACCCGCAGGCCAAGACGGCTGCCGTGCTGCTGGTGACGGCGGACCGCGGCCTGGCCGGCGGTTACTCGACCAACGCCATCAAGCAGGCGACCGCGCTCAGCGCGCGGCTGCGGGCCGAGAGCAAGGACGTGGTCACCTACATCGTCGGCCGCAAGGGTGTCCAGTACTACGGCTTCCGCAACCTGCCGGTCGCGGAGTCGTGGACGGGCTTCTCGGACAAGCCGACCTACGGCGACGCCAAGGCCGTGGCCAAGGACCTCATCGAGGCGTTCACGGCGGAGACCGGCGGGGTGGACGAGCTCCACCTGGTCTCCACCAAGTTCGAGTCGATGCTGACCCAGACCGCGGTGGACGCCCGGCTGCTGCCGCTGAAGCTGGACGAGGTCCAGCTCAGCGACGACAAGCCGGCCAAGGCGGAGATCTTCCCGCTCTACGACTTCGAGCCGTCGGCGGAGGGCGTGCTGGACGCGCTGCTGCCGCGGTACGTCGAGAGCCGGATCTACAACGCGCTGCTGCAGTCGGCCGCCTCGGAGCACGCCGCCCGGCGTCGTGCGATGAAGTCCGCGACCGACAACGCGCAGGAGCTCATCAAGGCGCTCACGCGGCTTGCCAACTCGGCCCGACAGGCCGAGATCACCCAGGAAATCAGCGAGATCATCGGCGGCGCCAACGCCCTCGCCGACGCTAACGCGGGGAGTGAATAAGACATGACCACCACTGTTGAGCCGACCACGGCGACGGGCCGCGTCGCGCGGGTCATCGGCCCGGTCGTCGACGTGGAGTTCCCCGTCGACGCGATTCCCGGCATGTACAACGCGCTGAAGCTCGAGGTCGAGGCGACCGACGGCAGCGGCAAGAAGACGCTGACCCTCGAGGTCGCCCAGCACCTCGGCGACGGCCTGGTCCGCGGCATCTCGATGCAGCAGACCGACGGCGTGGTGCGCGGCACCATCGTCACCGACACCGGCAAGGCCATCGAGGTCCCGGTCGGCCAGATCACCAAGGGCAAGGTCTTCAACGCCCTCGGCGAGGTCCTGAACACGGACAAGGCCGAGTTCGAGGCCCAGGTCACCACCCGCTGGCCGATCCACCGCAAGGCGCCGGAGTTCAAGGACCTCGAGTCCAAGACCGAGATGTTCGAGACCGGCATCAAGGTCATCGACCTCCTCACCCCGTACGTGACCGGTGGCAAGATCGGTCTGTTCGGTGGCGCGGGCGTCGGCAAGACCGTCCTCATCCAGGAGATGATCTACCGCGTCGCCGAGAACTTCGGTGGTGTGTCGGTCTTCGCCGGTGTCGGCGAGCGCACCCGTGAGGGCAACGACCTCATCCACGAGATGGTGGACTCGGGCGTGCTGGACAAGACCGCGCTGGTCTTCGGCCAGATGGACGAGCCGCCGGGCACCCGCCTGCGCGTGGCTCTGTCCGCCCTGACGATGGCGGAGTACTTCCGCGACGTCGAGCAGCAGGACGTGCTCCTGTTCATCGACAACATCTTCCGGTTCACCCAGGCCGGTTCCGAGGTGTCGACCCTGCTCGGCCGGATGCCCTCCGCGGTGGGTTACCAGCCGAACCTGGCCGACGAGATGGGCCTCCTCCAGGAGCGCATCACCTCGACCCGCGGTCACTCGATCACCTCGATGCAGGCGATCTACGTCCCCGCGGACGACCTGACCGACCCGGCCCCGGCCACCACCTTCGCCCACCTGGACGCGACGACCGTTCTGTCGCGCCCGATCTCGGAGAAGGGCATCTACCCGGCCGTCGACCCGCTGGACTCCACGTCCCGCATCCTGGACCCGCGCTACATCGCGCAGGACCACTACGACACGGCCATCCGGATCAAGGGGATCCTGCAGAAGTACAAGGACCTCCAGGACATCATCGCGATCCTCGGTATCGACGAGCTGGGCGAGGAGGACAAGCTCACCGTCCACCGTGCCCGTCGCGTCGAGCGCTTCCTGTCGCAGAACACCTACGTCGCGAAGCAGTTCACCGGCGTCGAGGGTTCGACCGTGCCGCTGAGCGAGACGATCGAGGCCTTCAACCGCATCGCGGACGGCAAGTACGACTCCGTCCCGGAGCAGGCCTTCTTCATGTGCGGTGGCATCGAGGACCTCGAGAAGAACGCCGCCGAGCTGGCCAAGAAGTAACCAGGCCGGCGACGCGCCCACCGACGACGAGGGGTGGTCCCCGAACCCTGGGGACCGCCCCTCGTCGCACGGTGGCTGTGATTCCGGTCATCTCCGCGCCTCCCGTTTCATCGCAGGGGCGCGGGCCCGTTATTCTTACCGAAACTCCCGAGTAATCGGGGGTTGCCTGAGCCTAGGAGCCCACGTTGGCTGAGCTGCACGTCGAGCTGGTCGCAGCCGACCGCAAGGTGTGGTCCGGTGCGGCCACCATCGTTGTCGCCCGCACGGCCTCCGGCGACACCGGCATCATGCCGGGGCACACGCCGGTGCTGAGCGTGCTGGAGTCCGGCCCGGTCACCATCCGCACGACCGACGGCGACACCGTGATCGCCGCCGTGCACGGTGGCTTCATCTCGTTCTCGGACAACAAGCTGTCCCTGCTCGCGGAGATCGCCGAGCTGGCGGACGAGATCGATGTGACCCGCGCGGAGCGCGCGCTGGAGCTCGCCAAGAGCGAGAGCGACGCGCACGCCGAGCGCCGCGCCGAGGTCCGCCTCGTCGCGTCGGGCCGCCGCAAGGCCGCCTGACACACGTTCGACCGACGGTCCCGGGGACGCGCGAGCGTGACCCCGGGACTGTCGTATCGGTTGGTAGTGACAGAAGTACGTTATGTGTTGGGATTTTTTACCGGGCGCGGGTCAGCGAGGAGGTCGGTGAGCATGGTCCTCGCCCTTGTGGTGTGCGCGGCGGTCGTAGCCCTGGGGGTGATCGGCCTGGTCGCCTTCGCGGTGCGCCGCCGGGTCATCCAGCGGGTCGGCGGCACGTTCGACTGCAGCTACCGGCTCAAAATGCCGGCCGACGCCTCCACAACGCCCGATCTCGACGAGAACGGACAACCCACCTCCGCCCCGGTCCCCGCGACCGACGGCAAGGGGTGGGTTTTTGGTATCGGCCGCTACAGCGGTGACCACATCGAGTGGTTCCGGGTCTTCTCCTACGCCCCCCGCCCGCGCAAGGTGCTGCCCCGCCGCGAGATCGAGGTGCTCGGCCGGCGCTACCCCGAGGGCCAGGAGGAGCTCGCCCTGCTCTCCGGCTCGGTGGTCCTGCGCTGCCTGCACAACGGCGCCCCACTGGAGCTCGCGATGAGCGACGACGCCCTGACCGGTTTCCTCGCCTGGCTCGAGGCCGCCCCGCCCGGACAGAGGGTCAACGTCGCGTAGCGACGGGCCCTCGGGTCGGGGGTCCCCCCGTCCGAAGGATGGGGGAGGGTCAACGTCGCGTAGCGGGGGAACCCGGATGAGTGATCATCCTCCGTTCTCCGGTCGGCTGTGGAGTCTGGTGTACAGACTGGCCGCAGCCGCTCAGACTGTACGGAGGAGGTGTGTTCCCGATGACCGCTATGGCCTGTGAACCAGATCTCGACACGGACCTCGACGAGGGGCCCGGCCTGGACGAAGTCCTGTGGCAGGCATGGCTCGCACTCGAACTCCCCGAGGGCTACCACGCCGAGATCATCGAGGGGTCCATCGAGGTGTCACCCACCGGACGTCGCAGCCATGCACTGGCTGCCAACAGGCTTCGCCGAGCATTGGACGCCCATCTGGCGGACGGCGACCTGGCCGCTCATCAGGACCTCAACCTGCTGCACGGCCGCAAGGTCTACATTCCCGACGTCGTCCTCGCCCCCGAGGACCTCGACGAGATCCCCGACCCGAACGGCTGGGGAGTGGACGCGACCCGGGTCTCCCTGGTCGCCGAGGTGGTCTCGCCCGGGCGGGAGGCCCGCCAGCGCGACCTCGTGCGCAAGCACCGCGCCTACGCCCAGGCCGGTATCCCGGTCTACCTGGTCATCGACGACCGTGACGGCATGGGCCACGTCACCGTGCACACCGAGCCGGACCCGAAGAAGGGCGTCTACGAGGCCTCCACCCGGGTGCCCTACGGCACGGAGGTGACCCTCTCCGAGGGGCCGGCCAAGGGTTTTGTGATCGGCGTCTCGATCACCGGTGAGCCGCGCGGGGCGTGAGTAGGCTTCGCCCCATGGTGAACCTGACGCGTATCTACACCCGGACCGGCGACGACGGCACCACGGCGCTCGGTGACATGAGCCGCACCACCAAGACCGACCCGCGGCTGCTGGCCTACGCGGACGCCAACGAGGCGAACGCCGCACTGGGCGTCGCGATCGCGGCCGGCGGGCTGGCGAGCGACGTCGTGGCGGTCCTGACGCGGGTTCAGAACGACCTCTTCGACGTCGGCGCCGACCTCGCCACGCCGGTGGTGGAGGACCCCAAGTACCCGCCGCTGCGGGTGCTGCAGAGCTACATCGACCGGCTCGAAGCCGACTGCGACCACTACCTGGAGCCGCTGGAGAAGCTGCGCAGCTTCATCCTGCCCGGCGGCACCGCTGGCGCGGCCTACCTGCACCTGGCCTGCACGGTGGTGCGGCGGGCCGAGCGCTCCACCTGGGCGGCGATCGAGGTGCACGGGGAGAGCGTCAACCCGCTGACCGCCAAGTACCTCAACCGCCTCTCCGACCTGCTCTTCATCCTGGCCCGCTCGGCCAACGCGGAGCGCGGCGACGTGCTCTGGGTGCCCGGCGAGAACCGCTGACGCGTCGTCAGGGCCGCCCGCCGCGCGCCGCACGGCTCTGACGCAGATCACACCGCCGAATCACCCCACGGCCGGGCCGCTGGCTATACAGTCCGAGCCGTGAGCGGCGCGGCTCCCGGGTGGTGACCCTGCCCCGGGCCGCGCTCGGACGGGACTTCGGGAGAAGCAGCCATGAGCAGTGTTTCCACGCAGCGTCAGCAGATCGCCGTGATCGGCGCGGGCCTGATGGGTGCGGGTATCGCCCAGGTGTCCGCGCAGGCCGGTCACCCGGTGGTGCTGCGCGATGTCACCGAGCAGGCGCTGCGGCGCGGTCTGGACGGCATCGAGGCCTCCTACGCGAAGTTCGTCAGCAAGGGCAAGCTGACCGAGGAGGAGGCCGGCGCCGCGCTCGGCCGGATCACCACCACCACCGACCTGGGCGCGATCGGCGAGGCCGACATCGTCATCGAGGCGGTCTTCGAGCAGCTCGAGGTCAAGGAGGCGGTCTTCCGCGAGCTGGACAAGCTCGCCAAGGACGGCGCCGTCCTGGGCAGCAACACCTCGGCCATCCCGATCACCCGCATCGCGGCGGTCACCGACCGCCCGGAGTCCGTGGTCGGCGTGCACTTCTTCTCCCCGGTGCCGCTGATGCGCCTGGTGGAGCTGGTGCGCGGCTACAAGACCAGCGACGCGACGCTGGCCGCCGCCCGCACCTTCGCCGAGGGGGTGGGCAAGGAGGTGGTCGTGGTCAACCGTGACGTGGCCGGCTTCATCACCACCCGCCTGATCACCGCGCTGGTGGTCGAGGCCGCGAAGCTCTACGAGTCCGGGGTGGCCAGCGCCGAGGACATCGACACCGCCTGCCGGCTGGGCTTCGGTCACCCGATGGGCCCGCTGCAGACCGCCGACCTGACCGGCGTCGACATCCTGCTGCACGCCGCGCGCAACATCTACGAGGAGACCCAGGACGAGAAGTTCGCGGCTCCGGAGATCATGGCCCGGATGGTCACCGCGGGGGACCTCGGCCGCAAGAGCGGCCAGGGCTTCTACGGCTACCAGGGCTGAGCGGACCGAGCGGCAGGAACCCGTCCAGGGCCCGGCGGTGGGTGAGCTTGCTCACGACACCGCCGCTGGGCGGGTGATTTGCGCCGCAATCGAGCGTCAGTGCCAGGCGGTCGTGCGTATATTCCCTCGGACGAGTGAAGTTGCCCCGGATCGCGCGGGGAGCAGCAACCTGGACCCCTGGTCCGGCGTCAGATGGTGGGGGTGTCCTGCTCGGGTCGCCGTCCCGGGTGCCGTGCACCCGGCGCCATCCCCGGGGACGCGGCGCCGCCGCGCGCCCGACGGGTTCTCGGTCAGGACGGCCTGTGGAGGAGGAGAGCGTGCGCATCGTGGAGGCCCGGCCGACCGGTGGCCACGCGGTGCTGGCCCTCGAGGGCCGGCTCGACGTGGGCAGTGCGGCCGACGTGCGCGCGCGCCTGCACCAGGCCGTCGACGGTGGCAGCGGTGACCTGGTGCTCGACCTGTCCGGTCTGGACTCCTGGGACGCCACCGGCCTCGGCGTGATCATGGGGACCCACCGTCGGGCCGGCCGGATCGGCCGGCGCCTGGTGCTGCGGGCCGTGCCGGCCCAGCTGCAGCGGCTGCTGGTGGCCACCCGGCTGCACCGGATCCTGGCCGTCGAGGGCGCGGTGGCCGACCCGATGGGCGCCACCCTGCCGGGGCTGGCCGGCGCCGCGCCGACGGGGCTGGCGGGCGTGCAGTCCGTGGTCGCGCCGTTGCACTGAGTGCGGCCCGGGCGTGCGCCGGGGGACCGCGCTGTGCCGGCGGCGGCGAGTGTGCGAGAGTCTGCGCTCGACAGGTCTGTTCCGTACGCGTGGGCGCCCGGTGGCCGAGGCCGCCGATCCACCCGTCGCTCGGCTGACGGCCTGTCGGCCGCGCGGGCGCGATCAGCCCGTCCCGCGGCCCGGTCGGTCAAGCAGCCGGCGGCCCACGGCCGCCCGGCGGACACAGGCGGAGCGCATCGTGGCACAGTCAGCCGGGGAGTTCGGGCAGGAGAGCCTACGCGTGCGGTCGGGCGAGGTGGTCTCCGGACGGTACCTGGTGACCGTCGCCGGAGCGGACGGTTCGGACGTCCAGCCCTGCCCGCCCGAGCACTGGCCCGAGCCGCAGCTCTGGGCGGCCCAGGCCGCCCGGCCGGGCACCCGGGCGGGTCTGGGCCCCGGACTGGGCCCCAGCCCCGCGGTGGGCCCGCTGGCGCTCGGCGCCGGCCCCGGTGACCTCCCGCTGCTGGACCGCGAGGCCGAGGTCGCCCAACTGCTCGGCATGCTCGCCGAGGGCCGCTCGATCCGGCTGGTCGGCGAGCCGGGCTCGGGCCGCAGCGCGCTGCTCTCGGCGGTCGCCGAGGGCGCGGGCGAGCTCGCCCCGCACGGCGTGGTGCGCCTCTCCGGTCACCGCCGCGAGGCCGACGACCTGTTGCAGGACCTCTTCGCCGCCACCCACCGGGCCCCGGGCTTCCGGCCCGACCATGCCCAACTGCCCGACCTGCTGGCCACCGTGGGCGCGATCGTGGTGATCGACGAGGTGCTCCCGGACGGCGCCGAGCTGGAGCGGCTGCTGGCCGCCGCGCCCGAGTGCGCCTTCCTGCTCACCGTGGCGCCCGGCTCCGGGGGCGTGCTGCCGGCCGGCTCCCGGCTGGAGGACCACCTGGTGGGCGGCCTGTCCCGACCGGCCTGTCTGGCGCTCACCGCGCGCCTGGCCGGCCGGCCGCTGGACGAGGCCGAGCGGGCCTGGGCCGTCGACCTCTGGTTCGAGTCGGAGGGGCTGCCGCTGCGGTTCGTCCAGGCGGCCGCCCTGCTGCGCCGGCGCGACACCGCCGTGGACGCGCTGCTGGCGGCCGAGGAGGACCACCACGAGGTCTTCGGGCGGCCCGAGGGCGACGAGCAGCCCTCCGACCCGGCCATCCGCGAGGCCGAGCTGCGCGGCTCGGTGCCGCTGCCCTCGGTGGCCCAGACCGCCGCCCCCGCCGTGCACCTGGTGGAGGGCCTGGGCGAGGGGGCCCGGGCCGTCCTGCGGCTGGCGGTGGCGCTGGGCGGCGAGTGTCCCACCGCGCCGCACCTGCCCGCCCTGATCGACGTGGACCACGGCGAGAGCGCGCTGCGCGAACTGGTCGACTGCGGGCTCGCCGAGTCGATCGGCGGACACCACCGGCTCACCGCGGGGGTGCTGGAGGCGCTGGCCCCGCAGTGGGAGCACGACGCGAGCAGCACGCTGGGCGCCGCCCAGCACTTCTCCTGGTGGGTCGGGCACGGCTCGGTCACCACCGGGCAGATAGCCGCCGAGGCCGAGGTGGTGCTCGGCGCGCTGCAGGCCGACCGGGACGCCGGACGCACCGACGCGGTGCTCAGCCTGGCCCGCTCGGCCGCCCCCGCGCTGGCGCTGGCGCTGCGCTGGGGGGCCTGGCGCGAGGTGCTGGAGCTGGGGCTGGCGGTCGCCCGGGAGACCGGGGACGGGCGCGAGGAAGCCTGGTTCCAGCACGAGCTGGGCGTGTACTGGTTCTGCCTGGACGCCCGCGAGCGGGCCCGGGCGGCCGTCGAGGCGGCGGGCGCGCTGCGCACCGCGCTGGGCGAGGTGCGCGCGCTGGCCGTCACCCGGCGGCTGCTGACGCTGCTGCAGGAGGTGGAGCGGCCGCGGGCGGTGACCGAGGCGCCCACCCAGGTGATCCGACGGCCGGTCATCCGGGCGCTGGCGGAGCGCTCCTGGCGCACCGCGGCGCACCCGGGGCGCGGCGTCAAGGGCGCCATCGGGCACCTGGGGACGGTGCGGGGGTGGTCGCGGCGCAGCGTGCTGCTGGCCGTCTGCGGGCTGTTCGCGCTGGGCGCGGTGGGGACCGCGGTCGGGATCGGTGTGTCGGGCGGCGCGGGTGACTCCGGCGGTCAGCCGGGCGGTACCGGGACCAGTGGCGCGGTGCTGCCGGGCGCGCCCACGACGGGTGCGACCGGCTCGGCGTCCGCCTCGGCGTCCGCGACGGCCTCCGGGTCGGCCTCGGACCCGGCGTCGGACCAGGCCTCGGCGTCCCCGTCGGCGAGCGACACGGCCACCGGGACGGCCAGTGCCAGCGCGAGCCCCACCCGCCCGCGCGGCACGGCCTCCGCCACGACGGCGCGCCCGAGCGCCACCGGTACGACCCCCGGCACGCCCAGCCAGCCGGCCCCCACCACCCCGGGTCAGCCGGCGCCGACCACCACCCCGCCGGTGGTCCCGCCGACGCCCACCTGGCGCCCCAGCCAGCCGCCGTCGCCGAGCCCCTCGCCGTCGAGTGCTTCGCCGACGTCGCCCACCTCGTCGCCGACCGACACGACCTCCCCCTCGGGGTCGGCCTCCGCCTCGGGGCCGAGCGGGCCCGCCGCGCCGAGTTCGCACTGACCCACCCGCGGCAGCCCCCGCACACCACGAGAGGGTCGCCCACCGGCAGCGGGGGCGGCTCTCGGTGTACGGAGCGCGGTGCGCGCAGGGGGCGCGCGGCTCTAGAAGAGCTTCAGCTTGTCGTCGTCGATGCCGCGCAGTCCGTCGTAGTCCAGCACGACGCAGTCGATGCCGCGGTCGGTGGCCAGCACCCGGGCCTGCGGCTTGATCTCCTGCGCGGCGAAGACGCCCTTGACCGGGGCGAGCAGCGGGTCGCGGTTGAGCAGTTCCAGGTAGCGGGTGAGCTGTTCGACGCCGTCGATCTCGCCCCGGCGCTTGATCTCGACGGCGACCGTGCGGCCCTCCGCGTCCCGGCACAGGATGTCGACCGGGCCGATCGCGGTGGGGTACTCGCGCCGCACCAGGGACCAGCCGGTGCCGAGCACCTCCATCCGGTCGGCGAGCAGCACCTGGAGGTGCGCCTCGACGCCGTCCTTGATCAGGCCCGGGTCGACCCCGAGCTCGTGGGAGGAGTCGTGCAGCACCTCCTCCAGCGTGATGATCAGCTTCTCGCCGGCCTTGTTCACCACCGTCCACGCACCCTCGCCCTCCTTGAGGCTGCACGGTGGTGACATCCAGTTGAGCGGCTTGTAGGCGCGGTCGTCGGCATGGATGCTGACGCTCCCGTCGGCCTTGACGAGGATCAACCGGGTGGCGGACGGCAGGTGCGCGGAGAGCCGACCGGCGTAGTCGACTGAGCAGCGGGCGATGACAAGACGCATGGAGCCAAGCCTAGGTGTTCGCGAGCACCGCCCGAGCGCGATCACTTTAGGTGAGTGACTCGAAACAGCGCGTGCGTCAAGGTGTCCGGAGTCCGTCGGCCGACGGACCGGATGCCCGGCGTCGTGCGCCCGTCTCCGCAGACGTGCGGCCGGGATCGAGGCCGTGCCAGAGCCAATTGAAGCGAGTCCGTACCGGGGGTGTACCGGGGAGTAGAAGGAGGCGAACCATGGGAGCACGGGAGCGGGTAGCTCCCGTGGTCTGGCGCCAGAGCGCACAGGCCGCTACGTTGGGTGACGTTCTGAGACGCCCGGGTAGCCAACGGGGATGGAGTGTGGTGATGGACCCAGGGGCCGCCCCTGGCCGTTTCGGCCATACCGGCGGCGATTTCGACAGAAATAGCGGTATTCGCCAGATTTGCCGGCCCTAGCCTGCGAACCTGGTCGACGTGGCCCGCCTGCCCCACCCAGGTGCCGTCCACGGCAGCAACACCCCGCCGGGTCCGACCGGCACCCCCCTGGTCCGGGGCGAGCGCGCCGCCATGGCGAACGCCCGCCGGCCCGGTGACCGGGACAACCGACTGAGCACGGCACGGCACCATCCGCACCCAACGCACCACCACCCGCGCGAGGTGCCCGGGTGGACCGCGAGAGGAGAACCCATGTCGCTCGACGTCTCACCGGCCCTTCTGGAGAAGGCCGAGCGAGGCGAGGTCGACGAGCGGGAGTTCGTCGACTGCGTCCGTACGTCCCTGCCCTACGCCTGGGACCTGATCAGTTCGCTGGTGGCCCAGATGGGCGTCGAGGGCACCAACTTCGCGGACAACCACGTCCCGCCGCCCAGTGAGCAGGCCCGCGGCCAGCTGCTGCGTGCCATGGCGAGTGACGCGATCCGCGGTGCCCTGCAGCGGCACTTCGGGGTCAAGCTGGCCTTCCAGAACTGCCACCGGGTGGCGGTCTTCGGGCCCGCGCAGGGCCCGGCGGGCCAGCAGATCGAGGAGCGCTACCAGCGCTTCACCTCGGTCCGGGCCCAGCTGCTGAACCAGTCGGCCGAGCTGCGCGACTGTTGATCCGTCGGCGGGGCCGGTCCCCCTCGTCCGGGACGGACCGGGGACCGACCCCGCCGACGCCGCCGTTCAGCTGAGCTGCGGCAGCACCTCGGCGCCGAGGCGGGCGATGTTGTGCAGGGTGGCCTCGCGGTCGCCGGAGCCCTCGGCGAGCAGCGCGAAGCGCCGGATGCCGGTCCGCTCGGCGGTCGCCAGCAGCCGGTCCGCGCACTGCCGCGGGGTGCCCACCGCGTGCAGGTCGCAGAGGAGTTCGGTGTACGCGTAGGGGTCGCGCATCTTGCGCTCGCGGCCGTCCACCGTGCGGTGCGCGCCGAGCCCGTACTCGAACCAGCCGGGCATCGCCCGCAGCAGGGTGGCCCGCGCGGCGGGGGAGCGGTCGGCCACCTGGGCGACCCCCGCGGCCACGTGCTCGCGCTCCACCCGGGCCAGCTGCTCCTCGCCGCGCCCGCCCTCGCGCCACGCGGTGCGGTAGGCGGCCAGCATCTGCTGCTTGTCCTCGTCGCCCGAGTGCATGCCGAGCAGCATCGGCAGCCCGCGCTCGGCCGCCAGCCGGACGCTGGCGGGCGAGGTGCAGGCGACCACCACCGGCGGCCCGGCCGCCGTGCCCGAGGGCTCGCCCGGCCGGCGCTCGGGGCCCCACGGCGCCACCGACTCCGCGGCCACGTCCAGCGGCTGGTCGCTGCGCTGGCGCGGGAAGCGCAGCGCGGGCTCCTGCTGCAGGCCCAGCCAGTCCGCGAGTTCGACCCCGCTCAGCCTGGCCGGCTCCACCGCCCGCGGCACCACCGCGACCTCCGGGAAGCTGAACTGCGGGCCGTCCGCGCGCACCCGCGAGCCGCGCAGCCACCGCAGCAGCAGGTCGAGCCGCTCGGCGAAGCCCTGCTCGAAGGCGGCCACCCCGCCGCCGAAGACCGTCAGGTCGATCCAGGGCCCGCCGCGGCCGACCCCGAGCGTGAAGCGCCCGCCGGAGGTCAGGTGCAGCAGCGCGGCCTGCTCGCCCAGCGCGACCGGGTGCGTGGTCGACAGCACGCTGACCGCGGTGCCCAGTTGGATCCGCCGGGTGCGCCCGAGCAGCAGCGCGGCCAGCGTGGCGGCGTTGGGACAGACCCCGTACGGCACGAAGTGGTGCTCGGCCAGCCAGACCGCGTCCAGCCCGGCCCGCTCGGCGGCCACGGTGGCGGCCACCGTGCGCTCCAGGGCCTGCGCGTGGCTCTGACCGGGGAACTGGGCGGAGAGCAGGAACGCGCCGACCCGCACGGTGTCCTGGGCGGCCGGGTGGCTGCCGCCGCGTTCCGCCTCGGGGGCCGGCACCGCGGCCGCGGCCGCGAGCGGCGGCGCGGGGGCCGGCAGTGGCCGGCCGGCGGTGCGCGCGTCGTCGGTGCGGACGTCGTCGGAGCGGACGGCGGCGCCGGCGCTGGTCTCGGTCACGAAAAAGCCCTCCTCGGGTGCGCGCAGGCTCTGCGAGCCCCGCCTGTCACCACGTGAGTAACCCATGTCATGTGCCAACGGCACCCCGAATCACTGATTTCCCAGAAGAACGGGTGGATAACACCGAAAACCCCGAAGTCGGCGCACAGGCCGTGATAGAGGGATAACCGCACCGTGCGCGGCCCGTAATCTGGAGGGCGAAACGCGTCCCCGCAGAGAGGTGATCACCGTGTCCCCGCGTCGCAACCGGATCAGCAATCCCGCCGACCCGAGCAGTGCGCAGCCGGCTCCGCTAGGCGGCTCGCTGCGGCGCACCGAGAGCTACCAGGGCGAGGAGGGGGGGGGGGGGGGGGTGGGGGGGCGGGGGGGGGGGGGGGGGGGGGGGGTGGGGGTGGGGGTACGGAGCAGGGGCTGGGATCCGCTACTCTGGTGCCAGC
>NZ_BAAALF010000171.1:0-18557 GCF_039528135.1 Kitasatospora nipponensis
CGGTGCCCCCGGACCGGCTGACCGGCTTCCAGATCCGCGGCGGCTCGATCGCCGTGCACCGGGCCGACTGCCCCACCGGCGAGCGGATGCGCGGCGCGGGCCGCGGTCCGGTCCAGCTCGACTGGGCCCCGGAGGCGGCCACCGGCCGCGCGGCCGGCCCACCGGCCGGCTTCCGGGTCACCCTGCAGGCGGAGGCGCTGAACCGCCCCGGCCTGCTCGCCGACCTGACCGCCGCGATGTCCGCCACCGGCCTGGACATCGTCTCGGCGGTGGTCGAGCCGCCCGAGGAGCTGCGGGTGCGGCACACCTACACCGTGGAGCTCCCGGACGCCGGCACGCTGCCGGTGGTGATGCGCGCGATGCTGCGGGTCTCCGGGGTCTACGACGTGCGCCGGCCGGGGCTGGAGGCGCCCCGGCCACCACGGCTGCGCCCGCACCCGAGGGCGGGCCACCCCGCGCTGGGCCCGAAACACAGGTGACCCGCGGGCGCGCACATGCGACCATCGGGAGGGAATGCGGGGACAGTGAACCGCGTTCGAAGCGAGTGGACGGGTGTCCCGCGGCAGCGGGCGGCCGCCATGAGCCGGTAGCATCCAGCCGTTTCCGACAGCCGTTAAGGACACGATGACCTCCACGTTCGAAGACCGCGACACCACCAGCGCGACCGACGGCCGCAGTGGCCGCCGTCCCGCCGACCTCCGGGCCGAAGCCCTGATGGACGATGACCTCGCGGCGATCGACGAGGGCTCCGCCCAGCACTACGACGGTGAGCAGTACGACCGCAGCGAGCGCGCCGCGCTGCGCCGCGTCGCCGGCCTCTCCACCGAGCTCCAGGACGTCACCGAGGTCGAGTACCGCCAGCTGCGCCTGGAGCGCGTCGTGCTGGTCGGCGTCTGGACGGACGGCAGCGCCGAGGAGGCCGAGAACTCGCTCGCCGAGCTCGCCGCCCTGGCCGAGACCGCCGGCTCCGAGGTGCTCGACGGCGTCATCCAGCGCCGCGACAAGCCCGACGCCGCCACCTACATCGGCTCCGGCAAGGCCAAGGAGCTGCGCGACATCGTGGCCTCCACCGGCGCCGACACGGTGGTCTGCGACGGTGAGCTCACGCCCGGCCAGCTGATCCAGCTCGAGGACGTCGTCAAGGTCAAGGTGGTCGACCGCACCGCCCTGATCCTGGACATCTTCGCCCAGCACGCCAAGTCCCGTGAGGGCAAGGCCCAGGTCTCGCTCGCGCAGATGCAGTACATGCTGCCGCGGCTGCGCGGCTGGGGTGCCTCGCTCTCCCGGCAGATGGGTGGCGGTGGCTCCGGCTCCTCGGGCGGCGGCATGGCCACCCGTGGTCCCGGTGAGACCAAGATCGAGACCGACCGCCGGCGGATCCGCGAGAAGATGGCCAAGCTCCGCCGCGAGATCGCCGACATGAAGAAGGGCCGGGACACCAAGCGCCAGGAGCGCCGGCGTCACCAGGTCCCGTCGGTGGCGATCGCGGGCTACACCAACGCCGGCAAGTCCTCGCTGCTCAACCGGCTCACCGGTGCCGGCGTCCTGGTGGAGAACTCGCTGTTCGCCACCCTGGACCCGACCGTGCGCCGGGCGCAGACCCCGGGCGGGCGCCTGTACACCCTGGCCGACACCGTCGGCTTCGTGCGGCACCTGCCGCACCACCTGGTCGAGGCGTTCCGCTCGACCATGGAGGAGGTCGCCGAGGCCGACCTCATCCTGCACGTGGTGGACGGCTCGCACCCCGAGCCGGAGACCCAGCTCGCCTCGGTCCGCGAGGTGATCGTCTCGGTCGACGCGCAGAACGTGCCGGAGATCGTGGTGATCAACAAGGCCGACGCGGCCGATCCGCACGTGCTGCAGCGCCTGCTGCGCCGCGAGCCGCACGCGATCGTGGTCTCCGCCCGCACCGGGCAGGGCATGGACGAGCTGCTGCGGCTGATCGACGAGGAGCTGCCGCGCCCCGCCGTCGAGGTGCAGGCGCTGGTTCCTTACACCCGCGGTGACCTGGTCTCCCGGGTGCACGCCGAGGGCGAGCTGCTGGAGGCCGAGCACACCGGCGAGGGCACGCTGCTGCGGGCCAAGGTGCCGGCCGAGCTGGCCTCCGAGCTGGAGCGTTACACGGTGGCCGTCCAGCGCTGACCACGGCGCATCGGTGGCACGGCGACGGGCCCGGTACCCCCCCCGCGGGGGGGTACCGGGCCCGTCGCCGTGCCACCGGGCGTCAGCCCGGCCGGGTCAGGACGCCGTCAGCCGGCTCATGACGTCGAAGACCTTCTGGGCCTGGTCGTCCAGCGTCGGACCGGCCAGCCAGCCGGCCGGGTCCGGGCCGATCGAGGTGTTGCTGACCAGGGCCGCCCTGCCGTCCGGTCCGGGCGCCAGCCAGCCGCCGCCGCTGGCGCCGCCGGTCATGGTGCACCCGATGGTGAGCATGGTGGGCCGGGTCGCGTCGAAGGAGAGCCGGCGCGGGCGGCCACCGTCGCAGTAGTCGAGCTCCTGGCCGTCGAAGGGCGGCGTGGCCGGGAAGCCGTACGCGGTCAGCGCGGTGATCCGCTCCCGCGGGGCGTCGAACCACAGGGGCACCGAGCCGCCGACGGCCTCCTCCAGGGAGCGGCCGGGCAGGTCGGGGTTGGCCACCCGGATGATGCCGTAGTCGTACTGGCTGACCGGTCCGCCGCTCTCGCCGCCCTCCTCGGTCCACTGCGGGGCGACCATCGCGTGGTCGGCCCACCAGCGGCCGTACGGCGCCACCTGGTCCAGCGTCGTGCGCTGCCCCCCGCTGGCCGCGCCCGAGCGGTTGTACGAGGGGATGAAGGCGATGTTCTTCAGCCAGTCGCCGCCCTTGCCGCTGTGCAGGCAGTGGCCGGCGGTCCACACCAGGTTGCTCCTGCCCGGGTGCTGCGGGTCGCTGACCACGGTGCCCGAGCAGACGTAGCTGCCCTGCGGGACCTTGGTGAAGATCTTGCCGAAGACCGCCATGTTGCCGGTGTACGGGTGCGGCTCGCTCTTCGCCGGCACCGGCGCGGGCAGCGGGTCGTTCTCGGGGGTGGCGGAGGCGGAGGCGGACGGGGAGGCCGGGGCCGACCCGGGGAGGGGCTTCAGCGCGGGCGCCGGAGTGGCCGCGTTCATGCTGTCGACCGACCAGAGGCCGGCGACGACGTCGTTCCTGAGCAGGTGCTGCTGGGCCCACCGCGACCAGTCGGCGGGCTTCCAGTTCCGCAGGCCCTCGGTGTGCCCGGACCCGCCCGACCCGCAGGCCGACACGGTCAGGACCAGGGCGGTGGCCAGTGCGGCCGTCAGGCCCGCCCGGCGGGGTGTGTGCGATGGCATGGCGTCGGGATCCCGGTGGCAGACGATGGGTGAGGGGGTGCCGGGTGCGAGCGGATCAGGGCCTCTTGGCCAGGTAGTTCAGCGCGTTCGCGGCCACGTCGTCCAGGTAGGGTCCGGCCAGCCAGGTGTTGTCCTCCGGGCCGATCGAGGTGTTGCTGACCAGCGCCGGCTTGCCGTCCTTGAGCGCGAACCAACCGCCGCCACTGGAGCCACCGGTCATCGTGCAGCCGATCACCTCCATGGGCGGGCGGGTCTTGTCGAAGGAGAGCCGTGAGGGCTTGCCGCCCTCGCACCGCTCCATCTCCATGCCGTCGAACGGCGGGGCGGCCGGGTAGCCGATCGCGGTGATCGACAGCTGGTCGCGCGGGGCGTTGAACCAGACCGGCACCGAGCCGCCGACCGTCTCCTCCAGCGACTTGGAACCGCCGTCCTGGTTCTCCACCTTGAGGATCGCGAAGTCGTACTGGCTGGCCGCGCTGCCGGTCTCGCCGCCCTCGGCGATCCACTGCGGGGAGGAGATGGCCTGGGTCGCCCGCCAGATGCCGAGCGGGGC
Organism: Kitasatospora nipponensis; assembly: GCF_039528135.1. Classification (NCBI taxonomy): domain Bacteria; kingdom Bacillati; phylum Actinomycetota; class Actinomycetes; order Kitasatosporales; family Streptomycetaceae; genus Kitasatospora; species Kitasatospora nipponensis. The sequence goes on from NZ_BAAALF010000171.1 coordinate 3,884, forward strand.
GAACTGCTTCTCGCTCTGCGCCTTCTTGCCCTTGCTCACCGCGCCCGAGCTGTTGAACTCCGGCATGAAGACGATGTTCGAGTACTGCTCACCGCTCTGACCACTGGCCACGCAGTGCCCGGCGGTCCACACCAGGTTGCTCTTGCCCGGGTGCTGCGGGTCGGAGATGACGGTGGCCGAGCAGACCGCGTGCTTGTCGGTGGAGATGTCGAAGAAGACCTTCCCGTCCACCGGGTACTGGGAGTAGGGGTGGGTCATCGCCTTGGCCTGGACGCCGCCGGGCAGCGGGTCGTTGCCGTCGTCGGTGGGCTGCTGCGGCGGGGCGACCGGGTCCTTGGGCTTGGCCTGGAGCAGCTTCTGCAGGTCCCAGAAGCCCTTGGCCGCCGGCGTGATGACGTGCTGCTTGGCCCACTTGTCCCAGTCGTCGTACTTCCACTTCTTCAGGTCGTCGAGGCTCGGCAGGCCACCGGGCAGGCCGGGCAGCGCGGGCTTGCCGGCGGAGGCGCTCGGGCTCACCGGTGCGGCGGAGGAGGCGGGCGGCGCCGCGTTCGGCTTGTCGGTGTCGTCCGGCCCGCAGGCGGTGGCGGCGAGGAGGGTCAGCGCGGCTATCGCGCCCGCCGCCGCGGTGCGTGCGATGCGGCGCTCGGCCCCCGGGCCGCCGGTTCGCGTCCTGCTGCTGTCCATCGGTGACATGTCTTCAGTTCCCCCAGGTCGAGTAGTGCGCCGACGCCGTGGCGGCCGCCGGTCAGGCATCAGGGAGTCTCCCATGGGGCCAGGACGGTACCGCCTGCGAGCCGGTTCCACCGGCTGATCGATGGTCACCGTTCCGTGACCGTCGTCACGTTCGCCGATCCCGAACAGGCCGTGCTCTCCCGGGGGTTGGCTCGTTAGACCAATCGGATGCCGCCGGTGCGGCGGGCGTGCTGCCGCGCGCCCCGGCCGGTGGCCCCGCACCCCCTTGCGCACCGAGGAGCAGCCTGCCTTGAGCACCGCCCTGACCGGAGCCCCGGCCACCGTCCCCCGCCAGCTGGACCAGTCCGCGGAGTCGGACCCGTTGCTGCACCAGGATCCCGCGGTCGCGGCCGAGCAGGCGGCGGTGGAGGCCCTGTTGCGGTGCTGGTGCCGGGAGACCGGGGCGGTCGCGGACCCGGACGGGGTGCTGCGGATCCCGGTGCTGGGCGGTGCGGCCCGGCTGCTCGCCGACGTCCGGTACTGGTCCGCCTGCGGCTGGCACCGGTTCGGCCCGGCCGTGCTCGCGCCCGGGCGCACCGAGAGCGGCAGCCCGCTGGACGCGGTGACCGCCGCCGCGCTGCTCGCCCTCGCGGCCGCCGGTCACGGTGACGACGAGCAGATCGCCGACCTGGTGGGCCGGGTCGCCGACTCGGTGCGGCGCACCGCCGACCTGCTGCTGCACCGGCGCCGTCACCCGGACCCCGCGCCGCGCGCCGCGGGGTCGCTCTTCCTGCGGGCCGAGCAGTCCCTGCTGCTGGGCCACCCGATGCACCCCACCCCGAAGAGCCGCGACGGCCTGGGCCCGGCCCAGAGCGCGGCCTACTCACCCGAGCTGCGCGGCTCCTTCGCGCTGCACTGGTACGCGGTGGACCGCGAGTTGCTGGCCAGCGGATCGGCCCTGGAGGTGGACGCCGCCGAGCTGACCGCCGGCCTGCTCGGCGCCCCCGCACTGCTGCCGCCCGGCACCGCCGCGCTCCCGCTGCACCCCTGGCAGGCCCAGGAGCTGGAGCGGCGCCCGCAGATCGCCCGGCTGCTCGAGGAGGGCGCCCTGCACGACCTCGGCCGGCGCGGCGAGCCGTGGTACCCGACCTCCTCGGTGCGCACCGTCCTGCGCCCGGGCACGCCGTGGATGCTCAAGCTCTCGCTGGGCCTGCGGATCACCAACTCCCGTCGGGAGAACCTGCGCAAGGAGCTGCACCGCGGGCTGGAGGTGCACCGCCTGCTGGAGGCCGGCCTCGGCGCCCGCTGGCGGGCCGCGCACCCCGGTTTCGACATCGTGCGCGACCCGGCCTGGATCGGCGTGGACCTGCCCGGCGCGGACGGGTCGGGCCCCGGCGGCCTGGACACCGTGCTGCGCCAGCAGCCCTTCGCCCCGGGCGACCGGGCGCTGTGCGTGGCCGGCCTGGTGGCCGAACGCCCGCTGGGCGAGCCCGGCCCCGGCGTGCCCTCCGAACTCGGCGACCTGCTGCGCTCGCTGGCCCGCCGCTGCGGGCGGCCGCTGCCCATGGTGGCCGCCGAGTGGTTCCTGCGCTACCTGGACGCCGTGGTGCTCCCGGTGCTCTGGCTGGACGGCCGGGCCGGCATCGCGCTGGAGGCCCACCAGCAGAACAGCCTGGTGCTGCTGGACGCCGACGGCTGGCCCAGCGGCGGACGGTTCCGGGACAACCAGGGCTACTACTTCCGGGCCTCGCACGCCGAGCGCCTGGAGCGCCGGCTGCCGGGTCTGGGCCGGCTCAGCGACACCTTCGTGTCGGACGCGGTGGCCGACGAGCGGTTCGCCTACTACCTGGGCATCAACCACATCCTGGGCCTGATCGGCGCCTTCGGCTCGCAGCGGCTGGCCGACGAGCGGGTGCTGCTGGCGGCGCTGCGCCGCTTCCTGGGCGGCCCGGCCGCCACCGCCACCGGTTCCGCGCTGCCGGCGCACCTGCTGGAGTCGTCCCAACTGCGCTGCAAGGCCAACCTGCTGACCCGGCTGCACGGGCTGGACGAACTGGTCGGCCCGGTGGAGAGCCAGTCGGTCTACGTCACCGTGCCCAACCCGGTGGCGGCTAGGTGACCGCCCTGCGGACGCCGGCCGGCGAGTTGAGGCTGCGGCTGGTGCGGCCCGCCGACCTGCCGCTGATCACCGAGTGGATGAACGACCCGGCCGTGGCGGCCTTCTGGGAGCTGGACGGGCCGCCCGAGCGCACCGAACGGCACGTGCTCGCGCAGTTGGAGGGCGACGGGGCGAGCGTGCCGCAGCTGGGCGTGCTGGAGGGCGTGCCGGTCAGCTACTGGGAGGTCTACCGGGTGGAGCGCGACCGGCTGGCCGGCTACTACCCGGTCGACCCCGGGGACATCGGGGTGCACCTGCTGCTGGGACCGGCGCAGAGCCGGGGCCGGGGTCTGGGCAGCGTGCTGCTGGCCGCGGTGGCCGAGCACCTGCTGCGGACCAGCCCGCGGGTGGTGGCCGAGCCGGACGTGCGCAACGTGGCCTCGGTGCGGGCCTTCCAGCGGGCCGGCTTCACCCGCACCCGCGAGATCGACCTGCCCGAGAAGTGCGCGGCGCTGATGATGCGCGAGCGCTCGACTGCGAGGACCTGCTGATGGACAGCCAGCACGGCGAGCCCGACCCGACCGACGACCCCCAGGCGGGCGGCGAGCGGGGTCACGAGCGCCCCCTGGACCTGCTCGGGGTCGGCATCGGCCCCTTCAACCTCTCGCTGGCCGCGCTCGCCGACCGGGTGCCCGGCCTGCGCGCGCTCTTCTGCGACGCCCGGGCGGAGTTCCGCTGGCACCCCGGGATGCTGGTGGAGGGGGCCCGGATGCAGGTGCCGTTCCTGGCCGACCTGGTCTCGCTGGTCGACCCGACCAACCCGTGGTCCTTCCTCAACTACCTGCGGGCGCAGGACCGGCTCTTCCCGTTCTACTTCTCCGAGCGCTTCCAGCTGCCGCGCCGGGAGTACGACCACTACTGCCGCTGGGCGGCCGAGCTGCTGCCCGCCTGCCGGTTCGGCACCGAGGTGACGGCGCTGCGCTGGGAGGCCGGTGCCTTCACCGCGACGCTGCGCGGCAGCGGTGGCGGCAGCAGCAGCGGTGGTGGCGACGCCGGTGAGCGGCGGGTGCGGGCGCGCAACGTGGTGCTCGGGGTGGGCACCGAGCCGGTCTCCCCGGCCGCCTTCGACCCGCTGGCCGGCCACCCGGCCATCTGGCACAGCGCCGAGTACCTGGAACGCCGCCGCACGCTGGAGGCCGCCCGGGACATCACGGTGGTCGGCTCCGGCCAGTCCGGCGCGGAGGTCTTCCTGGACCTGCTGCGGGCCCGGGCCGGCGACGGCACCCGGCTGCGCTGGCTGACCCGCAGCCGGGCGCTGGCGCCGATGGAGTACTCCAAGCTCGGCCTGGAGCACTTCACCCCCGACTACACCCGCTACTTCCACGCGCTGCCCGCCACCGTGCGCGACCGGCTGGTCGCCGAGCAGTGGCAGCTGCACAAGGCGGCCAGTGCCGAGACGCTGGCCGAGATCCACGACCTGCTCTACGAGCGCACCATCGGGCGACCGATCGGTGAGAGCGACACCGAGATCCTGCCGGGCACCGAGGTCGTCACGGCGCTGCCCGGGCCCTGCGGAGGCCTCGAACTGCACTGCCGGCAGCGCGACAGCCGGGCCGCGCGGCTGGTGCGCACCGACGCGGTGGTGCTGGCCACCGGCTACCGGGCGGCCCGCCCGGCCGTCCTGGACCCGCTGGCCGAGCTGATCGACTGGGACGAGCAGGGCCGGCTGCGGGTCGACCTGGACCACCGGGTGGCCACCTCGCCCGAGCTGGCGGGCGGCCTCTACGTGCAGAACGCCGAGCTGCACACGCACGGCGTGGGCACCCCCGACCTCGGTCTCGGCGCCCACCGCGCGGCCGTCATCCTCAACGCGCTCACCGGCCGGACCGTCCACCGGCTGCCCGCCAGGACCGCCTGGACCAGCTTCGCCGCGGCCCCGCTGCCCGCCCAGGCCGCCTTCCTCGAGGAGTGGAACCGTGCCCCTGCCCCCAGCCGATGACCGCGCGGCCCGGACCGAGCCGCTGACCGCGCACCACCTGGTGACCGCGCAGCGCTGGCAGCAGGCCTGCCGGGCGCTGCTGGCCAAGATGATCGCCGAGTTCAGCTACGAGGAGCTGCTGCACCCCGAGCCGGTGGCCGGCGGCTACCGGCTCGACCTCGGTGCGAGCGGCCCGCAGTACCGCTTCACGGCCCGCCGCGGCGCGTACGGCAGCTGGCAGGTGGACCCCGACTCGATCCGCTGCGACGGCGAGCCGGCGGACGACCCGCTGGCCTTCCTGCTGGCGGCCCGCGGGCCACTGGGGCTCTCCGGGGACACCAGCGGCCACCTGGTGCGCGAGCTGACGGCCACCCTGCTGGCGGACGTGCGGCTGGCGGCCGGCGCGCTCGGCGCCGCGCAGCTGGCCGACCTCGGCCACACCGAGCTGGAGGGCCACCAGGGCGGCCACCCCTGGATCGTGCCCAACAAGGGCCGGCTGGGCTTCGCGGCGAGCGACGCGGCCCGCTGGGCCCCGGAGGCGCGCACGCCGGGCCGGCTGGGCTGGCTGGCGGTGCACCGCGAGCTCGCCGCCTACCGCGGGGTCGGCGCCTTGGCCGAGCCGGAGGAGCTCTACCGCGCGGAGCTGGATGCCGAGGTGCTGGCCGGCTACCGGCGGCTGCTGGCCGAGCGCGGCCAGGACCCCGGGCAGTTCCTGCTGCTGCCGGTGCACCCCTGGCAGTGGGACGAGACCATCCTGCCGCTCTTCGCCCCCTGGGTCGCCCAGGGCCTGATCGTGGCGCTGCCGGCCGACGGCGACCTGCGGCTGCCGCAGCAGTCCATCCGGTCCTTCTTCAACCTCAGCCGGCCCGAGCGCCGGACCGTCAAGCTGCCGCTGTCGGTACTCAACACGCTGGTCTGGCGCGGCCTGCCGACCGAGCGGACGCTGGCCGCCCCCGCCGTCACCGGCTGGATCCACGCGCTGCGCGACCAGGACGCCTTCCTGCGCGAGACCTGCCGGGTGGTGCTGCTCGGCGAGGTGGCCTCGGTCACCGTCGAGCACCCCTACTACGCGCAGCTGCCCGAGGCGCCCTACCAGTACAAGGAGCTGCTGGGCGCGATCTGGCGCGAGCCGCTGGGCCCGCAGCTGGACCCGGGGGAGCGCGGGCGCACCCTGGCGGCCCTGCTGCAGAGCGGCGCGGACGGGCGCACCCTGGTCGAGGAGCTGATCGCCCGCTCCGGGCTGGACCCGCAGGAGTGGCTGGGCCGGCTCTTCGCGGTGATGCTGCCGCCGCTGCTGCACTTCCTGTACCGCTACGGCACGGTCTTCTCGCCGCACGGCGAGAACGCCATCGTGCTCTTCGACGCCCGCGACGTGCCGGTCCGGCTCGCGGTCAAGGATTTCGTCGACGACGTCAACATCAGCGACCAGGACCTGCCCGAGCTGCGCGACCTGCCGGCCGAGGTGGCCGCCGTGCTGCTGCGCGAAGGACCCGAGGGGCTCTGCCAGTTCCTGCACTCGGGGCTCTTCGTGGGGGTCTTCCGCTACCTGGCGCCGCTGCTGGAGCGCCGACTGGCGCTGCCCGAGCCGCGGTTCTGGGCGCTGCTGCGCGAGGAGATCCTGGCCCACCAGCGCAGGTTCCCCGAACTGGCCGACCGCTTCGAGCTCTTCGACCTGCTCACGCCGAGCATCGACCGGCTCTGCCTGAACCGCAACCGGCTGCTGCTGGACGGTTACCGGGACCGCCCGGCCCGCCCGCACGCGGCCGTGCACGGGCGGGTCGGCAATCCGCTGGCCGCCGCCGGGGTACCGCTGCCGGGTCCGCGCGACCGTGTTGTCAGTCCCGCCCCGTAGGCTTGGGGGCGTCATGACGAACGACTCCGCACCCCAGCTGCTGCCCGTCGGGCCCGACGCGTCCGACGAGCCCACCGAGCCCGCCGCCCCGGCCGCCACCGCGCCCGGCGGCCCGGCCACCCCCGGTCGCATCCCCGAGCTGCTGCACGCCGCGGTCACCGCGGTCGGCGGTGTGGAGCGGCCCGGGCAGGTCACGATGGCCGAGGCCGTCGCCGAGGCGGTCGAGAGCGCCGAGCACCTGCTGGTGCAGGCCGGCACCGGCACCGGCAAGTCCCTCGCCTACCTGGTCCCGGCGCTCGCGCACGGTGACCGGGTGGTGGTGGCCACCGCCACCCTGGCCCTGCAACGCCAGCTGGTGGAGCGGGACTTGCCCCGTACGGTGGAGGCGCTGCACCCGATCCTGCGGCGCCGGCCGCTGTTCGCGATGCTCAAGGGCCGCTCCAACTACCTCTGCCTGCACCGGGCCAACGAGGGCACCCCGAGCGAGGAGGGCGAGGGCCTGTTCGACCCCGCCGAGGCGCTCGGCGGGCCGGCCAGCAAGCTCGGCAGGGACGTGCTGCGGCTGCGCGACTGGGCCGACGAGACCGAGACCGGCGACCGCGACGACCTGAGCCCCGGGGTCTCCGACAAGGCCTGGGCGCAACTCTCCGTCAGTTCCAGGGAGTGCCTGGGCGCCAGCCGCTGCGCGTACGGCCAGGAGTGCTTCGCCGAGAAGGCCCGCGAGCGCGCCAAGCTCGCCGACGTGGTGGTCACCAACCACGCGCTGCTGGCGATCGACGCGATCGAGGGCGCCCCGGTGCTGCCCGAGCACGAGCTGCTGATCATCGACGAGGCGCACGAGCTGGTGAACCGGGTGACCGGCGCCGCCACCGCCGAGCTGACGGTCGGCGCGGTCAACCGCGCGGTCAAGCGCGCCGCCCGGCTCGCCAACGAGAAGGCGGTGGACGCCCTGCAGGCGGCCGCCGAGAGCTACCACGGCCTGATGGAGACCGCGCAGCCCGGCAAGGTCGACGAGCTGCCCGAGTACCTCGGCTACGCGGTGGCCGCGATCCGCGACGCCAGCCGCCAGGTGATCACCTCGCTCGGGGAGACCCGGGACAAGGGCCTGTCCGACGAGGACGCGGTGCGCAAGCAGGCGATGGCCGCCGCCGAGACGCTGCACGACACCACCGACCGGCTGCTCACCGAGTCGCCGTACGACGTGATCTGGATCGAGCGCAACGACCGGTTCGGGCCGGGCACCGCCTCGCTGCGGGTCGCCCCGATGAGCGTCTCCGGGCTGCTGCGGGAGAACCTCTACAAGGAGCGGTCGGTCGTGCTGACCTCCGCCACGCTCAAGCTGGGCGGCGACTTCAACGGCGTGGCCGCCTCGGTCGGCCTGCCGATGGAGGGCCGGCTGCCGGACGTGCGCTCGCTCGACGAGCCGGAGCGCGCGGGCGGCGAACAGGCCCCGCCGTACTGGCGCGGGCTGGACGTCGGTTCGCCCTTCAGCTACCCCAAGCAGGGCATCCTCTACGTCGCCAAGCACCTGCCGCAGCCGGGCCGCGAGCCCGAGCGCCCGCAGATGCTGGACGAGCTGGCGGAGCTGATCGGTGCGGCCGGCGGCCGCACGCTGGGGCTCTTCTCCTCCATGCGGGCCGCCCAGACGGCGGCCGAGCAGCTGCGTGAGCGGCTGGACTACCCGATCCTGCTGCAGGGCGAGGACACCCTGGGCGAGCTGATCCGGACCTTCGCCGGCGACGCGGAGACCTGCCTCTTCGGCACCCTCTCGCTCTGGCAGGGGGTGGACGTGCCCGGCTCCGCCTGTCAGCTGGTGGTGATGGACCGGATCCCGTTCCCGCGGCCGGACGATCCGCTGATGAGCGCCCGGCAGAAGGCGGTGGAGGAGGCCGGCGACAACGGCTTCATGGCGGTCGCCGCCACCCATGCCGCGCTGCTGCTGGCCCAGGGTGCCGGGCGGCTGGTTCGCGCGGCGGACGACCGCGGGGTGGTCGCGGTGCTCGACCCGCGGCTGGCCACCGCCCGCTACGGCGGGTTCTTCCGCACCTCGATGCCGGACTTCTGGTACACCACCGACCGCAACCAGGTGCGCCGCTCGCTGGCGTCGATCGCGGCCTCCGCGCCGCCGCCGCGGCCGGTCGAGAAGCGCGGCTGAGTCCGGCCCCGGTACCGGGCGGTCCGCACGCACGTCGAGGGGCCCTGTCCGGCGCGGACAGGGCCCCTCGACGTGGTCGGACCGGTGGCGGTCGGCGCGCACGGGCGTCAGAGCCGGCGCAGCACCGCCACGACCTTGCCCAGGATGGTCGCGTTGTCGCCCGGGATGGGCTCGTAGGCGGGGTTGTGCGGCAGCAGCCAGATCCGGTTGTCGTCGCGCTTGAGCCGCTTGACGGTGGCCTCGCCGTCGATCATCGCGGCCACGATGTCGCCGTTCTCGGCCACCGGCTGGCGGCGCACGGTGACCCAGTCGCCGTCGAAGATGCCGGCCTCGATCATCGAGTCGCCGCGCACGGTGAGGGCGAACAGCTCACCCTCGCCGACCAGCTGCCGGGGCAGCGGGAAGACGTCCTCGACGGTCTGCTCGGCCAGGATCGGCCCGCCGGCCGCGATCCGGCCCACCAGGGGCACGTAGGAGGTGGACGGACGTCCGGCCGCCTCGGCGGTGTTCGGCCGGGCGACCTCGACGCCGCGCACCTCGTAGGCGCGCGGGCGGTGCGGGTCGCGGCGCAGGAAGCCCTTGCGCTCCAGGGCCATCAGCTGGTGGGCCACCGAGGAGGTGGAGGAGAGGCCGACGGCCTGCCCGATCTCGCGCATGCTCGGCGGATAGCCGCGGCGCTGCACGGAGTCCCGGATGACCTCGATGACCCGGCGCTGGCGCTCGGTCAGACCGGCCTCGTCGGTGCGGATCCCCGGCGGGCGGCCGGGCATCGCCCGGGCCTGTCCGTTCGGCAGCCCGATCGGCACGTCCTGCACCGAGGCGTGCTCGACCGGCTGGTCCGGGAGGTAGCCCGGCGTGGCGGCGGGGCGATGGCTGTCGCTCATGCTCTGGTCCATGCTCTGCTGGTCCACGGCGCTCCGGCCCGCGAGGTGCTGGGAACGGTCCTGCACCGGGATGCCGCGGTGGTCGGCTGCGCTGCTCTGGACGGCGGTGGTACTGCTGCTGGTGGTCTGTACCGTGCTCACGGCGGCCCCTCTCGACGGGCGTTCTCCCTTGCCTGCCCAGCCCAACGGCAGCACCTATCGAAAGGTTGCGCCAAACACACGTTCGAGTGAATTATTGAGGAGTCGGCTGACTCGATCAAGGCTTTGGGTGTATGTCGATTAAGTGTTCGATCTCCTCGATTCTAGGGGGACTCGCCGCGGGCCGCCGTGGGAGGGCCGAAGTCGTGTCGAATCCGGCTGAAACTCTTCCCTGAGCTGTTCGGGTGAGGTGGGTCTCGCGGCCCGCCGGGAGGTGGTGGCGCGGCCCCGCCGACTGACCAGCGCCGATTGCGGCGGGTGACCCGGGGGATACCCGAGCGAGGCGTGTCCGATCGCGACATCCACCTAGATCTAGTGGTTACATAGGTGCTTGCAGCCCACAGGTTGTGGTCCCCCAGTATTTTGATCACGGCGGCGTCGCCTAGACTGGTCGTTGCTCCCGGGGTCGGCCAGGCCCTGTGGGCGTCGTTCGGCCCCGTGCGGTCGGCCACTCGCCCCGCGCGCGCCGCGGGGCCTGGGCCCCGGTCGGGGGTCACCCGTTCGCGCCAGCCCGTCAGCTCGCCAGTTCCGCCAGGAAGGGAGTTCGTTCCGTGCACTGCCCTTTCTGCCGGCACTCCGACAGCCGTGTGGTCGACAGCCGGACCACCGATGACGGAAGCTCGATCCGCCGCCGCCGGCAGTGCCCGGACTGCAGCCGCCGCTTCACCACGGTGGAGACCGCGGCGCTGATGGTCATCAAGCGCAGCGGGGTCACCGAGCCGTTCAGCCGGGAGAAGGTCATCTCCGGCGTGCGCAAGGCCTGCCAGGGCCGCCCGGTCACCGAGGACGCGCTGGCGGTGCTCGGCCAGCGGGTCGAGGAGTGCCTGCGCGCCAGTGGCAGCGCCGAACTCTCCACCCACGACGTGGGACTGGCCATACTCGGTCCGCTCAAGGACCTGGACGTCGTCGCGTACCTGCGGTTCGCCTCGGTCTACCAGGCCTATGACGGACTCGCCGATTTCGAGGCCGCCATCGCCGAGTTGCGCGGCGCCGAGCGGCTCCCCACCGCGCAGGACGAGGGCGCGGCCACCGCGCCGCGGGGCGGCCCGGCCGCACCCGTCCCCGCCGCGGCGCCCTAGGGCGGCAGTGCGACGGCCCTGCGAGGCGGCCGCACGCCCGAAACCAGGGCACAAAACCCACAAACGGAGCGAACCGGTCGGTGTCCCCGGCCTGCCCGCCCATCAGGAGAAGCGAAACAGCAGTGCCCCGAGGGTCGCGGTGGCGATCCCGAAAGAAACGGGGCACTCAGGGCGTTTGCCCAGGAGGAGGAGAAGAAGTGACTGACACGACGAGCGGTTCCGCACGTGGGTCGAAGTCCGAGAAGGCGGCCAAGGGGGCCGGCAAGGCTCCCAAGGGCGGTCTGCGGATCGAGCGCATCTACACCACCCCCGGGGTCCACCCCTACGACGAGGTCAGCTGGGAGCGGCGCGACGTCGTCATGACCAACTGGCGTGACGGCTCGATCAACTTCGAGCAGCGCGGCGTCGAGTTCCCCGACTTCTGGTCGGTCAACGCCGTCAACATCGTCACCTCGAAGTACTTCCGCGGCGCGGTCGGCACCGAGCAGCGCGAGTGGAGCCTCAAGCAGATCATCGACCGGGTGGTGCTGACCTACCGCGCCGCCGGCGAGAAGAACGGTTACTTCACCTCCCCGGCCGACGCCGAGGTCTTCGAGCACGAGCTGACCCACGCCCTCCTCCACCAGGTGTTCAGCTTCAACTCGCCGGTCTGGTTCAACGTCGGCACCAAGCAGCCGCAGCAGGTCAGCGCCTGCTTCATCCTGGCCGTCGACGACTCCATGGAGTCGATCCTCGACTGGTACAAGGAAGAGGGCATGATCTTCAAGGGCGGCTCCGGCGCCGGCCTGAACCTCTCGCGGATCCGCTCCAGCAAGGAACTGCTCTCCTCCGGCGGCAACGCCTCGGGCCCGGTCTCCTTCATGCGCGGCGCCGACGCCTCGGCCGGCACCATCAAGTCCGGTGGCGCCACCCGCCGCGCGGCCAAGATGGTCGTGCTGGACGTCGACCACCCCGACGTCGAGGCCTTCATCGAGACCAAGGTGAAGGAGGAGGAGAAGATCCGCGCGCTGCGCGACGCGGGCTTCGACATGGACCTGGGCGGCGACGACATCGCCTCCGTGCAGTACCAGAACGCCAACAACTCGGTCCGGGTCTCCGACGAGTTCATGACCGCGGTCGAGAACGGCACCGAGTTCGGCCTGCGGGCCCGGATGACCGGCGAGGTCATCGAGACCGTCGACGCGAAGAAGCTCTTCCGCAAGATGGCCGAGGCCGCCTGGGCCTGCGCCGACCCGGGCATCCAGTACGACTCCACGATCAACCACTGGCACACCTGCCCGGAGTCCGGTCGGATCAACGCATCCAACCCCTGCTCCGAGTACATGCACCTGGACAACTCCAGCTGCAACCTCGCCTCGCTCAACCTGATGAAGTTCCTGCGCGAGGACGACTCCTTCGACGCCGAGCGCTTCGCCAAGGTCGTCGAGCTGGTCATCACCGCGATGGACATCTCGATCTGCTTCGCCGACTTCCCCACCGAGAAGATCGGCGAGACCACCCGCGCCTACCGTCAGCTGGGCATCGGCTACGCCAACCTCGGCGCCCTGCTGATGGCCACCGGCCACGCCTACGACTCCGAGGGCGGCCGCGCGCTGGCCGGTGCCATCACCTCGCTGATGACCGGCACCGCCTACCGCCGCGGCGCCGAACTCGCCGGCGTGGTCGGCCCGTACGACGGCTACGCCCGCAACGCGGCCCCGCACCGCCGGGTCATGCAGCAGCACGCCGACGCCAACGCCGCCGCCGTCGCGGTCGACGAGCTGGACGCCCCCGTCTGGGCGGCCGCCACCGAGACCTGGCAGGACGTGCTGCGGCTCGGCGCGCAGAACGGCTTCCGCAACGCCCAGGCCTCGGTGCTGGCCCCGACCGGCACCATCGGCCTGATGATGGACTGCGACACCACGGGCGTCGAGCCGGACCTGGCCCTGGTGAAGTTCAAGAAGCTGGTCGGCGGCGGCTCGATGCAGATCGTCAACGGCACCGTGCCGCGCGCCCTCAAGCGCCTGGGCTACCACGGCGAGGCGATCGAGGCGGTCGTCGCGCACATCGCCGAGCACGGCAACGTGCTGGACGCCCCGGGCCTCAAGCCCGAGCACTACGAGGTCTTCGACTGCGCGATGGGCGAGCGGGTCATCTCCGCGATGGGCCACGTGCGGATGATGGCCGCGATCCAGCCGTGGATCTCCGGCGCGATCTCCAAGACGGTCAACATGCCCGAGGTGGCCACGGTCGAGGAGATCGAGGAGATCTACTTCGAGGCCTGGAAGCTCGGCGTCAAGGCGCTGGCGATCTACCGCGACAACTGCAAGGTCGGCCAGCCGCTCTCGGCCAAGGGCAAGACCCCGGCCGCGGCGGTGGCGGCGAGCGCGGTGGAGAAGGCGGTCGAGAAGGTCGTCGAGTACCGCCCGGTGCGCAAGCGCCTGCCCAAGGGCCGCCCGGGGATCACCACCTCCTTCACGGTCGGTGGCGCCGAGGGGTACATGACCGCCAACTCCTACCCGGACGACGGTCTGGGCGAGGTCTTCCTGAAGATGTCCAAGCAGGGCTCGACCCTCGCGGGCATGATGGACGCCTTCTCCATCGCGGTCTCGGTCGGCATGCAGTACGGCGTTCCGCTGGAGACCTACGTCTCGAAGTTCACCAACATGCGCTTCGAGCCGGCCGGCCTGACCGACGACCCGGACCTGCGGATGGCGCAGTCGATCGTCGACTACATCTTCCGCCGCCTCGCGCTGGACTTCCTGCCCTTCGAGACCCGCTCCGCACTGGGCATCCACTCCGTCGAGGAGCGCCAGCGCCACCTGGAGACCGGCTCCTACGAGCCGCTCGAGGCGGAGGACGTGGACGTCGAGGGCCTGGCCCAGTCCGCTCCGCGCGCCGTCGAGGTGGCCCCGGTCGAGGCCCCCCGCCCCGCCGGCACGCCGCACAACTCCACCGAGCTGATGGAGATCCAGCTCGGCCTGAACGCCGACGCCCCGCTCTGCTTCTCCTGCGGCACCAAGATGCGCCGCGCGGGCAGCTGCTACCTCTGCGAGGGCTGCGGCTCCACCAGCGGCTGCAGCTGACGCCGACCGGCACGGCCGGTGACGTGGGGTGTCACGCGGGGCGGGAACCTTCGGGTTCCCGCCCCGCGGGCGTTGCGGGGCTGTTTCGGCTTCGCGGGGCCGGAGAAGGCGGGGCCTTGTCCGGGGCGGGTGGTTCGCATTCGGAGGTGGCCGTGCTGTCCGCTTGATGGACATCACGTCAACTAGGCGGTTGAGCGGGTGAACTGAGTCGATATGATCTGTTGACCGCGTGAACTGATCATGTATCTCCCGGCTGCGGGAGGCTGGTGCGCTGTCGCCTGCCCTGCCTCCGAAGCCCGTCGAGGATCAGCCCCATGACCGCACGCTCCCGCTTGTCCGGCAGACCGGCCGCGCTGCTCGCCGCCCTGGCGGCCGCGGTGGCGGCCGGGGGTGCCGTGGCCGCCGCCGGTGCGGCGGCCCCGGCCGCCGAACGGGCCACCGTCGTGCTCTGGTCCACGGTGGCGGGGGTGCTCTGGTGGGTGACGGCGCTGCTGGCGCTGGGCTCGCGCCGGCACGGCCACCGGCTGGCCGCCGAGTTGACGCACAGTCGCAGCCGCGGGGAGGCGGCGCTGGCCGCCGTCCTGCGGGCGGAGTCGGCCACCGCCGCGGCGGTGGCCCAGGCGCAGGCCTCCCGGGGCCGGGGCAACGCCGCGCACACCGACGCCGAGGGGGGGGGGGGGGGGGGGGTGGGGG
>NZ_BAAALF010000172.1:0-18352 GCF_039528135.1 Kitasatospora nipponensis
GGTGTGGAGGTGTCGTACGGGGAGGTGGATGAGCGGGCGAATCGGTTGGCGCGGCGTACGGCTGGGCGGCGGGCTGGGTGCCGTAGCCGGCCGGCGGCGCGGGCTGGCCGGCGTGCGGCGGGTACGGCTGCCCGTAAGGGGGCTGCGCGGGCGGCAGGTCGGCGGGCAGCTGGGGGGCACGGCGGCGGCGGACCAGGACCACCACACCGCCCACCACCAGCAGCGCGAGCACCCCGCCGCCCAGGATCCACGGCAGGCTGCCCGACCCCGAGGACTTCCCGGCCGTGGCCACCGGCGAGGCGGCCGACGGCGCCGAGGGCGTCGACAAGGGCGCGGCCGTCGCTCCGGACGAGGGCTTCGCCGAGGACGGCGCGCCGGAGGCGGGGGCACTGGCCGGCGCGGAGGCGGCCCCCGAGGGGGCGACCCCGATGCCGGCCGCCACCAGCGGATTCACGGTCGCCGGGCCCGGGTCGCCGGTGTAGTGGATGGCGTTGCGCGGGCTGATGTTGCCGAAGCCGATGTAGTTGGAGTGGGTGGAGCCGTCGTTGGGCTTGTTGGCCGTGTTGATCAGCACGCGCAGGATCTGGTTACCGGTCCAGTCCGGGTGCAGGGACCAGAGGACGGCGGCGGAGGCGGCGGTCAGCGCGGTGCCGTCCGAGGTGCCGTGGGTGACGCAGTAGCCGGTTGGTTCAGTACAGACGGCGTAGATGTCGATGCCGGGCGCGCCCAGGGCGACATAGGGACCATGCTCGGACTCGGATGTGGCCGTCCCGTTGCGGTCGTGCGCGGCGATGGCGGCGACACCCGGGGCCGCCGCCGGGTACATCACCGCGTTGTCCTGCTCGCCGCTGTTGCCCGCCCCGGCCACGACCAGCCGTCCCTTGCTGATCGCGTAGTCGACTGCGCTCTGGAGAGCCGCGATGTCGGACGGCGAGATGTCGACCTGCCGGATGGCCTGCGAGATGCTGATGACCTTGGCGCCCTGGTCGACGGCATAGGTGATGCCTTCGTCGATCTGCTTGAGCGAGGCCGGACGGCCGATCTCGGTACTCGGGTCGGCATTGGAGTTGATCTTGATGGGGAGGATCTTCGCCCCCGGAGCCAGTCCGGTCGCACCCTTCCCATTGAAGCTCTTCCCCGTTCCGGCGATCATGCTCGCCATCGAGGTGCCGTGGCCGACCGGGTCGGTGGTCACCCCTCCCGGCAGGCCACTGAGGTCCTTGCCCGGGAGGAACTGGCCCGTCAGATCGGGCGCGTCCTCCTTGAACCCGGTGTCGATCACCGCGACCGTGACGCCGGACCCGGTGCTGGTCTGCCAGACCTCGGGCATGTGCAGGGCGTCCAGGTGCCACTCGGCGTCCCGCGGGGTGTCGGCCGCCACGGCAGCCGGTGCGAAGGCACCCGCCCAGACCGTCCCCAGCACCAGCAACGCGGCAACACTCCGCGCTCGCGCTCCCGTTCGCCGCATCGCATTCCCCTCGTCGCTGTAGCCGCCGGCCGGTCGGTCCGACTCACACAGAACTGCCCGGCCACCGGGGCTGACCCAGTGGCCGGGCAGGGTTCCGAGCCTTACCCAATCACGTCCGGGTTGCTCGAAGGCGTACCACCCGTCCAGGTCTCCTCGTCCTCGACGAGGTAGTCCGCACGGTTGCGCCGGTCCTTCTTCCTCTTGTTCGCTCCACCGAGGCCGCCGGGCATCATGCCGTTGCCCTCGCCCTCGGCTCCGGGTCGGCCCTCGGCGTTCGCGCCGGCCCGGGCCCGCAGGCCGCTGCCGCCCGGCGTGAACTCACCGGTCGCGGCCGGTCCGCGCCGGGCGCCGACCTCGCCGCCCTCGGCGGTGACCAGCCCACGACCACGAGCACCACCGGCACCGCCGGCACCGCCGCGGCCGCCCATCATGCCGCCCTCACCACCGCCGCCCATCGCGCCACCGCCGCCGGCGCCGCCCAGGCCGCCGCGACCGCCACCGGCCGCGCCCTCCTCGGCACCGATCGCGTTGGCGCCGAGCTGACCGCGGCCTGACGAGGAGCCAGGACGGCCGACGCCGCCGGAGATGCCCTCTTCGACACTGGAGCCGGCGAGCCCGCCGGAGCCACGCGCGCCACCGTAGGAGCCGCCGTAGCCGCTCTTCGCACCGATCCCGGAGGATCCGCCGAAGGCACCGCCCTTGGCCCCGCCGAGACTGCCGGCGCCCCCGGGGTAGCCACCGCCCCCGCCGGGGTAACCGCCGGGACCGCCAACCGGGTAGCCGCCACCGAAGCCGCCCGGGCCGGTGGACCCGCCCGGGTCGACGCCGGGTCCGAGAAGCGTGCCGGTCGTGCCGCCCTGGGTCGGCGGCAGAATCGGCGCGGGCGGGGCGCTGTCGATGCCGGTGCTCGGCGGCGGGACGGGGTTGGAGACCGGGCCGGGCGTGGGCTGCACGGGTCCCGGGGCGACCGGTCCGGGGACCGGTGGGCAGGGGCCCCCGACCGGCGGCGGCGTGTGGATCGGCGGCCCCGGCACCGGACCGGGGTGCATCCCGGGCGGCTGCGGGGACGGCGTGGGCTGGCCCGGCACCGGAGCAGGAACCGGGGCCGTGGGGCGACTGGCGACCAAGCGGGGAGTACTGGTACCGGAGGAACTCGGGCCGCGGAACGAGACTCCCTGCGAACCCTCGACCGACTGTGGCGGCGGACCCATCACCGCGGTCGGCGTCGGCGGGAAGAGCGGGGGCTGCGTAGCCCGCAGTTCGGACGCCGACTGCGTATAGGTCGCCGCCAGCGTGGTCATGTGCGAGACCGCGTCCTGGTGCTCCTGGTCGACCCGGGCCTGGGCCTCCTGCGCGGCCTTGAGGGTGACCCAGCCCGGCTTGGTGAACTGGTTCGAACTGTCCGTGATCGGATCGACCGGCGGCTGCAGGTTGTGCCGGGAGACGATGGCCATGTCCGCGGTCGGCAGGCCCGGCATCGCCTTCGCCACGCCCAGCGCGGTGCTGGACGTCTCGATCGTGGTGGCCGCGGTCTTGGTGTAGGTGCCGAGCTGGTCGGTCGCGGTGGAGACCTTGCCCGCCCAGTCGCGGAAGCTGTCCGCGGCGTCCCCGGTCCACTCCAGGTTCTGCACGTTGGTCTTCAACTGCAGGCTGATGTCGGCCAGGTGGCTGGCGGCCGTGTGCAGGGCACCACTGCGCGTGGACATGACGCTCGGTTGGGCGTCCTTGACCATGTTCAGCAGGTCCTGGTGCGACATCGCGGCAAAGATGTCGTGCGGTCCGTCGTCGACGGAAGACCTGTCGGACATCACTCACTCCCCGTGGCGTTAGGCGTCTGAACTGCGTTCCCCGGCCTGCTCATCCGACGCCACCGCCCTTGGTCACCGGGGCGGTGGTGGTCGTGCCGGGCGTGCCGGGGGCCGGGGGCGTCACGGTCGCGTCGGTGGCCGGCCGCGTCACGATGCCCGACGGGTTCACGCCGGACTGGAACTGGGCGTCCGTCTGGTTGTGGATCCGCCACAGGGACTGCCGCTGCGACTCGTCGACGTTCTGGTAGCCGTTGATGGAGACGTTGAGCGCGATGCCCATCGCCTCGATCTGGTCCGAGAGGGTCTGCGAGAGGGTGACCAGGTTGGTGTGCACCACGTTGTAGCCATCGATCAGCTCCCCCGACTCGGCGAAGCCGACCCCGACGTGGCTCGGCTCGAGGGTCTGGTTGGCGAGTGTCGACGAGTCGGCGGGGGACCCGTAGAGGTCCGTCAGTATCTGGTCGACCTGCTTCTTGAACCCCGTCAGGGTGTCCATCTCCACGGACACGTTCTGCGCGCTCAGCTTGCCGAGCTTGATGTCGTTCGACACCTGGCCCGCCATGAGCGTGACGTTCCTCGCAGTCGTGAACAGGTTGCCGATCCAGCCGCTTCCGCCGCCGTCCGGCAGCGCCGTTGCGTTCACTGCAGTCCACCTCCCCCGTACACGACCGGCGCCGGGCCGTCGTGCCGCAACTCGTCTTCGCCTTCGAAGTCCCTCGTCGTATCGACCACCGTCCGCAACCGGTCAGTAGCCACCGTGGACAGTCTAGCGAGCCGATCTGTCACTCCGGCAGGGGCCTTGCCGTGGAAGGGCGTTATCGGTACGGACTTGTCATGCGGCCGGTCCGGAGGAGCCGGCCGACCGGGCGCGACGGGGGCTGCGCGGAGAAGTCCGGGAGTGGTGTGGGAGGTTGGATCCGAGGCAGTGCCGCAGCGTCGCTCACCGCTCCAGGACCAATCCCAGGACGACGGGACCGACATGACGCTCACCCCCTCCCCCGAAACCCCCGCCACCTTCCCCCTGATCCCGTCGCCCGCCGAACCACCCTGGTGGGTACGGGCGGTGCGGCCGGTCCGGCCGGCGCTGCCGTGGGCGCCGGTGGTGCGGGCGGCACTCGGCATGGCGGTACCGCTCTTCGCGGGACTGGCGGCCGGACGGCTGGACCTCGGGGTGTTCGCCGGACTCGGGGCGATGCACGCGACGATGAACGACCGGGACGAACCGGGCCGGCTGCGGGCCGTGCGGATCGGCACCGCCCTGGGGGCCTCGGCGGTGGGCATGCTGATCGGCGGCGCCCTGCTGCACGACCGGGTCGGCGCCTGGCCGGCCGCGCTGGTCCTGACGGCGGTGGGCTTCGTCTCGGGCGCGGTGAGCGCGACCGGACCACGCGGGTCGGCGGCCGGGATGCTGCTGCTGGTGTCGGCCGCGCTGGGCGGCGGGCTCGGGCCGGCCCGTCCGTGGTGGGCGGCGGGGCCGATGATGCTGGCCGGGGCCGCCCTCGTGGTGCGGCTGCGGCTGCTGCGGCCGCCCCGCCGGCGCCGCCCGGCCGCCGATCCCCGGCTGCGGACCCTGGCCGCGGTCTACCGGGCACTGGGCGACCTGCTGGCCGCGCTGGAGCCGCCGCAGGGGGCCGCGGACCGGCGGCTGCTGACGGCCCGGCTGAACCAGCTGCAGGACCAGCTGCCGCACCGACACCCGGGCGGCCGCCCGGAGCCGGCGCAGCTGCGGCGGCTGCGGCGGTCCTACGAGGCCGCCCTCGCGGCCACCGAGGCGGCCAGCGGGCTGCTCTGGGCCTGGCGACCGGTGCCGCCCGAGGTGGCCGCGGTCCCGGGCGCCCTGGCGCGGGCCCTGCACGCCGAGCCCGCGCCGGACGCACCCGCCCCCGACGCACCCGCCACCCCGCCGGCCCCCCTCGTGCCGGACTGGACGCCCGGTACCCCCGCCCTGCGCGCCCTGGACGCGGCCCTGCGCACGGCGGCGGACGCCGTCACCGGGCGGCCGGCCGATCCCGCCACCGCTGTGCGGACCGCCCCCGCGCCTCCGCCCGACCCCTGGCGCCTGCGGGCCCGGCTGCTGTCGCGCGGCTCGGTGCGCTACGGCCTGCGGGTGGCGCTCTGCGTCGCGGTGGCCGGGGCCGTGACGGCGGGCCTGCCGCTGGAGCGCGGGTACTGGGTGCCGATGACGGTGGCGTTCGTCCTCAAGCCCGACCTCGGCTCGGTCTTCCTGCGGGCGGTCAGCCGCGCGGCCGGCACCGTCCTGGGCGTGGTGGTCACCGCCGGGCTGCTCGCCCTGACCACGGACCGCTGGCTGCTCGCCGCCGCCGTCGCGCTCTGCGTGGCACTGCTGCCCTCCACGGCGGCCGCGCACTACGGGCTGAACACCGCGGTGATGACCCCGATGGCGCTGGGGCTGGTGCAGCTGGGCGGCGGCAGCGGGGTGACGGAGTTCTGGCCGCGGGTGCTCGACACGGCGCTGGCCAGCGGGATCGTGCTGGTCTTCGGCTACCTGCTGTGGCCCGAGCGCGCCCCGCACCGGATCGAACCGCTGATCGTCGCGGCGACCGGGGCGCTGCGCGGGTACCTCGACTCGGTGACCGCGGGAGGCGGGCGACCGCCGTCCCAGGTCTGGCTGCGGCGCACCGCCTACCGGGCGCTGGCGGACGTGCGGCGCGAGGTGCAGCAGGGGCTGACCGAGCCGGCCCGCCGGGCGGAGGCCTGGCTGCCGGCGACGGCGGCGCTGAGCCGGCTCAGCGGCGCGGTGGCGCCCCATGCCGCCCAGCTGCGCTACGGCGGGCCGGCGGCCGAACCCGCCGACGTGGCAAGGGTGTCGGCGGCCCTGGACCGGCTGGCCGCCTCGGCCCGCCGGCACCGCCCGCCGGGCGGCGCGATCGAGGCGCCCGGCGGCCCGCACGACCCGCGGCGCAGCGCACTGGCCCGCGCGGCCGGCGAGCTGGAGCGGCTGCTGGGCTGATCACCCGGCAGCCGCCCCGCCCCCTGCGTGCGCTCTCCTACGCGCCTGCTCCCCGCCTACTCCGTGCCCTCGGCGAGCTCGAGCCAGCTGAACTCCAGCTCCTCCTTCTCCTCCCTGACCTTGCGCAGCTGTCCGTCCAGCTCCGCGACCTTGGAGAAGTCGGCCGCGTGCTCCGCCAGTTGGGCGTGCAGCTTGGCCTCCTGCTGGTCCAGCTTGGCGATCTGACGCTCGATCCGCTGGAGCTCCTTCTTCGCCGCCCGCAGGTCACCGGCCGACTTCGCCGTCGAGCCGGCGGCGGAGACGCCCGACGCCGCGGTGGCCGCGGCGCCCACCGCCGCGGCGACCGCCGCCCGGCGCTGCAGGTACTCGTCGACGCCGTTGGGGAGCATCCGCATCCGCTTGTCGCCGAGCAGCGCCTGCACGGTGTCGGTGGTCCGCTCGATGAAGAACCGGTCGTGGCTGATCACGATCATCGAGCCGGGCCAGCCGTCGAGCAGGTCCTCGAGCTGGTTGAGCGTCTCGATGTCGAGGTCGTTGGTCGGCTCGTCGAGGAAGAGCACGTTCGGCTCGTCCATCAGCAGCCGCAGCAGCTGCAGCCGGCGCCGCTCCCCACCGGACAGGTCGCCGACCGGGGTCCACTGCTTGTCCTTGCCGAAGCCGAACTGCTCACAGAGCTGGCCTGCGCTCATCTCCCGGCCCTTACCGAGGTCGACCCGGCCGCGGATCTGCTCGACGGCCTGCAACACCCGGGTCGTCGGGTCGAGTTCGGCGATCTCCTGGGAGAGGTACGCCAGCCGGACGGTCTTGCCCACCTTGATCACGCCGCTGGCCGGCTGGACGTCGCCCTGCGAGTCGTAGGCGGCCTGCATCGCGCGCAGCAGCGAGGTCTTGCCGGCGCCGTTGACGCCGAGCAGGCCGATCCGGTCGCCGGGGCCCAGGTTCCAGGTGAGCTGCTCGAGCAGCAGCTTCGGGCCGGCCTTGACGGTGACGTTCTCCAGCTCGAAGACCGTGCGGCCCAGGCGGGCGTTGGCGAACTTCATCAGCTCGCTCTTGTCGCGCGGATCCGGGACGTCGGCGATCAGCGCGTTGGCCGCCTCGATCCGGTAGCGCGGCTTCGAGGTCCGGGCCGGCGCGCCGCGGCGCAGCCAGGCGAGCTCCTTGCGGGCCAGGTTCTGCCGCTTCTGCTCCTCGGTGGCCTCGATCCGGGAACGCTCGGCGCGCGCGAAGACGTAGTCGGAGTAGCCGCCCTCGTACTCGCGGACCTCGCCGCGCTGCACGTCCCACATCCGGGTGCAGACCTGGTCGAGGAACCAGCGGTCGTGGGTGACGCAGACCAGCGCCGAGCGCCGGTTCTGCAGGTGCTGGGCCAGCCAGGCGATGCCCTCGACGTCGAGGTGGTTGGTGGGCTCGTCCAGCACCACCAGGTCGTGCTCGCCGAGCAGCAGCTTGGCCAGCGCGATCCGGCGGCGCTCGCCACCGGAGAGCGGGCCGATCACGGTGTCCAGGCCGTCCGCGAAGCCGGGCAGGTCGAGGCCGCCGAAGAGGCCCTGGATGATGTCGCGGATCCGGGCGTCGCCCAGCCACTCGTGGTCGGCCCGGTCGGCGATCACCTCGTGGCGGATGGTGGCCGCGGGGTCGAGCGAGTCGTGCTGGGTCAGGACGGCCAGCTGCAGGCCGCCGGAGTGGGTGATCCGTCCGGAGTCCGGCTCCTCCAGCAGGGCGAGCAGCCGGATCAGGGTGGTCTTGCCGTCGCCGTTGCGGCCGACGACGCCGATCCGGTCGCCCTCACTGACGCCGAGGCTGACCCCGTCGAGCAGGGCTCGGGTGCCGTAGACCTTCGTCACGGATTCGATGGTGGCGAGGTTCACGGCCACGTACTCTGCGCTCCTGGGATCGGACGCGTCCGGACTGGTCGGACGACTGGAGTACCCAGCCTAGTCGGCGGCCCCCGAACCCCCCGCCTCAGCGGTCGACGACCGCCGCGCCCGGGACCGGTCCCACGGTGGCCCGCGCGGTGCGGCAGGTGCCGGAGGCGATCAGCGCGGCGGCCACGGCCTGCGCGCCCTGCTCGTCCTTGGCCAGGAAGGCGCAGGTCGGCCCGGAGCCGGAGACCAGCGCGCCGAGCGCACCGGCCTCGGTACCGGCCGCCAGGCACGCCGCCAGCGCGGGCCGCAGCGAGAGCGCCGCAGCCTGCAGGTCGTTGCCGAGCGCGCCGGCCAGCGCGACCGGGTCGCCGTCCGCCAGCGCGGCGAGCAGCACCGCGGAGGGGTCGGGGGTCGGCACGTCGGTGTCGCTCGACCCGGTGCCGGCCTCCTCGCGCAGCCGGTCGCACTCGCGGAAGACCGCGGGGGTGGACAGGCCGCCGTCCGCGGTGGCGAAGACCCAGTGGAAGCTGCCGGACACCTCCAGCGGCGTGAGCAGCTCACCGCGGCCGCGGCCCAGCGCGACGCCGCCGAGCAGCGCGAAGGGCACGTCCGAGCCGAGTTCCGCGGCCAGCGCGAGCAGGTCGGCCATCGGGGTGCCCAGGCCCCAGAGCGCGTCGCAGGCGACCAGCGCGGCCGCCCCGTCCGCGCTCCCGCCGGCCATGCCGCCGGCCACCGGGATGTCCTTGGCGATGTGCAGCCGCACGTCCGGGGCCAGGCCGTGCCGGTCGGCGAGCAGCTGGGCCGCGCGGGCGGCCAGGTTGGTCGCGTCCAGCGGGACGAGCGCCGCGTCCGGGCCCTCGCAGGTCAGCACGATGCCGCTGCCGGGCGCGCCGGCCTCGGCCCTCACCTCGTCGCCGAGGGCGACCGCGAAGAAGACGTTCGCCAGGTCGTGGAAGCCGTCGGTGCGCAGGCCGCCGACGCCGAGCTGCACGTTGACCTTGGCCGGCACGCGGACGGTGACGGTGGCGGCGGGGCCGGCGACGGCGCCGGTGGAACGGCTCACAGCACGGGTCCCCGGGGCTTGTGCTCGGCGATGGCGGCGAACTGCTCGACGGTGAGCATCTCGCCGCGCAGCGTGTGGTCGATCCCGGCGGCGGCGATCGCCTGCTCGGCGGCGGCCGGCGAGCCGGCCCAGCCGGCCAGCGCGGCCCGCAGGGTCTTGCGGCGCTGGGCGAAGGCGGCGTCGACCACCGCGAAGACCTCGCGCCGGGTGGCGGTGGTCACCGGCGCCGGTCGGCGGACCAGCGAGACCAGCCCGGAGTCGACGTTCGGCGCGGGCCAGAAGACGTTCCGTCCGATCGCGCCCGAGCGCTTCACGTCGGCGTACCAGTTGGCCTTGACCGAGGGCACCCCGTAGACCTTGTTGCCGGGCTTGGCGGCCAGTCGGTCGGCGACCTCGGACTGCACCATCACCAGGGTGCGCTCGATGCTGGGGAAGGTGGCCAGCATGTGCAGCAGCACCGGGACGGCGACGTTGTACGGCAGGTTGGCCACCAGCGCGGTGGGCGCGGGGCCCGGCAGCTCGGTGACCTCCATGGCGTCGCTGAGCACCAGGTCGAAGCGGTCCGCGCGGCCCGGCATCCGGGCGGCGACGGTGGTCGGCAGGTGCTGGGCGAGCAGCGGGTCGATCTCCACGGCGGTGACGTGCGCGGCCACCTCCAGCAGCGCCAGGGTCAGCGAGCCGAGCCCGGGACCGACCTCCACCACGGCGTCCTCGGGCGTCACCTCGGCGGCGCGCACGATGCGGCGCACCGTGTTGCCGTCGATGACGAAGTTCTGGCCGCGCTGCTTGGTCGGGCGCACCCCGAGGGCGGCGGCCAGCTCCCGGATGTCGGAGGCGCCGAGCAGGTGGCCGTCGGAGGCGGGGGTGGGGTCGGTGGTGCTCACCGGGCAAGGATAGGCGTTCCGTAGCGACGGAACGCTCAGTAGTCGAAGGCGCGGGCCGTGTTCGCGGCGATCGCGCCGGCCAGCTCGTCCTCGCCCAGCCCCAGCGTCTGCGCCATCGAACGCACGGTGACCGGGATCAGGTAGGGGGCGTTGGGGCGGCCGCGGTAGGGATGCGGGGTGAGGAACGGCGCGTCGGTCTCCACCAGGATCCGCTCCAGCGGGGTGAGTGCGAGCGCGTCGCGCAGCGGCTGGTTGGCCTTGAAGGTCACCGGGCCGGCGAACGAGAGGTACCAGCCGTGCTCGGCGCAGACCTTGGCCATCTCCGCGTCGCCGGAGTAGCAGTGGAAGACGGTGCGCTCGGGGGCGCCCTCGGCCAGCAGCAGCTCGATGACGTCCTCGTGGGCGTCCCGGTCGTGGATCACCAGGGCCTTGCCGTGCCGCTTGGCGATCTCGATGTGGCGGCGGAAGGACTCCTTCTGGATGTCCACGCCCTCGGGACCGGTGCGGAAGTAGTCCAGTCCGGTCTCGCCGACCGCACGCACCTGCGGCAGCGCGGCCAGCCGGTCGATCTCGGCCATCGCCTCGTCCAGCGCGCTCCCGCCGCCGGCCGTCCGGCGCTGTCCGGACCAGCCGTCGCCGTCCCCCAGCACGATCCGTGGCGCCTCGTTGGGGTGCAGGGCGACGGCGGCGTGCACCTGCGCGAACTCGGCGGCCAGCGCCGCGGCCCAGCGCGAGCCGGGCAGGTCGCAGCCGACCTGGACCACCGTGTCGACCCCCACCGACGCGGCCTTGGCGAGCGCCTCGGCCGGGCTGTTGGACTGCATGTCCAGGTGGGTGTGCGAGTCGGCCACCGCCACCGCGAGCGGCGCGGGCAGCGGGGGCGGGGTGGAGCGGTCGTCCTTGGCAGCCATGGCTCCAGAGCCTAGCGGCGCGGCCCGACCGGGTCGCACCGCCGGCGGCAGGCGGAAACGTTTCGGCCGGGCCGGATCGGGGGGCGCTAGGAGCGCGGCAGCCAGAACTGGTACCAGTACCGGCGCGGCCGGTGCGGCCTGGGCTCGCTGGGGGTCGCGGGCTCACCGCTCGTGGTCCAGCCGGGCGCGGGGTGCAGGGAGTGCTCGACCGAGGCGACCCGCCCCGCCCGCATGATCCGCACGGTGTGCCCGCCGCAGCCCGGGCAGCTCGGCTTGAGCAGCGGGGAGGGGACGCGGACACCGTTGGCGAAGTACTGGATCACCGTGTGCCCGTCCCGGGCCTGGTGGTGCTCGATGTCGTACGCCTGCTCCCAGCCGTAGCCACAGCTGAGGCAGGCGAAGGAGTAGGCCTCCCGGACGATGTCGACGACCATGCGCGGGTGGTCGCCGGCCCGCGCGGCCGGCTGGCCGCCCGCTCCGGGAAGGGTGGCGGGGTCCTGATCCCGGGCCGGCTTCAGACCGGTCGAGGGGGTGCCACCCAGAGGGCTACCGATTGTCTCGCTCATCGCGGTCTCCCAGCGCCCGCCGGACGTTCGTCCGGTTCGGGTCTTTCCATCCGATGGAATGCCCAGGCCCCCGGTGCCGATGCCCGGCTTGCCGAGACTTGGCCCGGAGTTGGCCAGCCCTGTACGAAAACCCCCGAAAACCGCAGCTCAGCGGGGGTTTAGCGGGGCTTGGCTTTACCTTCTCGCGCGGGCGCAGGGCGTGCGTCGAACGTCGGTGACACCGGCGTACGCGGTGGCGTCCGCTGTCCACGGTACGCGCGAGCGGATCCCCGGGCACCACGTCCCGGGGGGCATGTTCGGGGGTTCCTCAGGACGCGTTCTTGGCCGCCACCACCGCGTCGAAGACATCCCGCTTGGGCAGGCCCAGCTCCAGCGCCACCGCCGCGATGGCCTCCTTGCGGCGCTCGCCCGCCTCCTCGCGGACACTCACCCGGCGGGCCAGCTCGGCCGGGGTCAGCTGCTGCGGCGCGGCCGGCGGGGCGCCGGCCACCACCACGGTGATCTCGCCGCGCACGCCCTCGGCGGCCCAGAGCGCCAGCTCGCCGAGCGGGCCGCGCTTGACCTCCTCGTAGGTCTTGGTCAGCTCCCGGCAGACCGCGGCCGCCCGGTCGGCGCCGAACGCCTCGGCCATCGCCGCCAGCGTCTCGGCGATCCGGTGCGGCGCCTCGAAGAAGACCATCGTGCGCGGCTCGGCGGCGACCTCGGCCAGCGCGCGGGAGCGGTCACCGGCCTTGCGCGGCAGGAAGCCCTCGAAGGTGAAGCGGTCCACCGGCAGCGCGGAGAGCGCCAGCGCGGTCAGCACGGCGGAGGGCCCCGGCACGGCGGTCACCTTGATCCCGGCCTCCACCGCGGCCGCCACCAGGCGGTAGCCGGGGTCGGAGACCGAGGGCATCCCGGCGTCGGTGACCAGCAGCACCCGGGCGCCGCCGGTGAGCGCCGCCACCAGCTCGGGGGTGCGGCCGACCTCGTTGCCCTCGAAGTAGGAGAGCACCCGGCCGGTCGGCTGCACGCCGAGCGCCTGGGTCAGCCGGCGCAGCCGCCGGGTGTCCTCGGCGGCGATCACCTCGGCCGCCGCCAGCTCCGTGAGCAGTCGGGGCGGGGCGTCCGCGACGTCGCCGATGGGTGTGCCTGCGAGAACCAGTACTCCTGTCACCCGGCCATCCTCCCAGCCCCGGAGCCCTCGCCGGTCCCGGCGGGCCCGGTGGGGAGATTGGTGACGAACCGGGCAGCTTCGGAGGGAGCCGTTCCCCCGTTCGGCCCCGCCCCTACGATGTGCGGGTGAACGGCGAGACGGCGGCAGAGCCGGCAGTGGTCGAGACCATCGCGCAGACCCCTGCGGGGACCGACCTGAGCACCAGCGCGGAGAGCGACCCGACCGGCGAGGCGGACGGCGGGTCACGCGGCGTGCCGCAGGACGACGGGCGCGGCTGGGCGGGCCGGCTGGCCCGGTTCGGCTACCGGTCCCCCGAGCCGCTGCCCCCGCTCGCCGAGCGACTGGTCCCGCCGATGCCCGAGCACCCCGGTGCGGGCGCGGCACCCGCCGGACTCCCGCGGCTGCGAGCGGCGGGCCTGCGCCTGCCCGAGAGCCTGCGCGGCTCGATCGGCTGGCTGGGCCCGCTGGCGGTGGCGCTCTTCGGCGGCCTGCTGCGCTTCTGGCACCTGGGCAGCCCCGGCGGGATCATCTTCGACGAGACCTACTACGCGAAGGACTCGTACTCCCTGTGGCAGGGCGGCTACGAGACCAACTGGGCCGACACCGCCAACTCGCAGATCCTCTCCACCCCGCAGGTCATCCCGTACAAGACGGACCCGTCCTTCATCGTCCACCCCCCGGTCGGGAAGTGGATCATAGGGATGGGCGAACAGGTCTTCGGGATGCACCCGCTCGGCTGGCGCTTCATGGTCGCCCTGCTGGGCACCGCCTCGATCCTGATGCTCGCCCGGATCGCCCGCCGGCTCTTCCGCTCCACCCTGCTCGGCTGCGTGGCCGGCCTGCTGCTGTCGGTGGACGGGCTGCACTTCGTGATGAGCCGCACCGCGCTGCTCGACCTGATCGTGATGTTCTGGATCCTGGCCGCCTTCGGCTTCCTGCTGATCGACCGCGACCACACCCGCGGGCGGATCGCGCGGGTCCTCGACGGGGTGCCCGACGCCCTGACGGCCCACCGGATGCGCCTGGGCTGGCGCCCCTACCGGCTGGCGGCCGGCGTCTGCGTGGGACTGGCCTGCTCCACCAAGTGGAGCGGCATGTACGTGGCCGCCTTCTTCGGCCTGCTGACCGTCTTCTGGGACATCGGCGCCCGCCGGATCTCCGGCGCGCGGCGCCCGTACTGGTCCGCGCTGCGGCGCGACGGCCTGCCGGCCTTCTGCTCGATCGTGCTGGTCTCGGTGCTCGTCTACGTCTCGTCCTGGTCGGGCTGGCTGGCCAGCAGCAACCTGCCGGGCAAGGGCGGCTACGGACGCGACTGGGCGGTGGGCCACCGCGGGCTCTCCACCGAGTTCGTCACACTGCCGCTGCTGGGCCGGGTCAGGATGCCGTTCCGCTTCGACATGACCTGGGTGCCCGAGGGGCTGCGCTCGCTCTGGCACTACCACAGCCAGATGTACGACTTCAATATCAACCTGCACAGCCCGCACATGTACCAGTCCAACCCGTGGAGCTGGCTCGTGCTGGGCCGGCCGGTCTCGTTCTACTACGAGTCGCCCACGCTCGGGCAGAGCGGTTGCAAGGTCAACGCGTGCGCCTCCGAGGTGCTCGCGATCGGCACCCCGCTGCTGTGGTGGTCGGGCGTGGCGGCGCTGCTCTACTGCCTGTACCGGTGGGCGCTGCGGCGCGACTGGCGGGCCGGCGCGGTGCTCTGCGGCCTCGGCGCGGGCCTGCTGCCCTGGTTCGAGTACCAGAGCCGGACGATCTTCCTCTTCTACGCGGTCGCCTTCGTGCCCTTCCTGGTCCTGGCGGTGACCATGATGATCGGCGCGCTGATCGGGCCCGCCGGGGCCACCTTCGAACGGCGGCTGGTGGGCAGCGTGGCGGCCGGGGCGCTGGTCCTGCTGATCGTCTGGAACTTCCTGTACTTCTATCCGCTCTACACCGGACAGACGATTCCGATGAGCGACTGGCGGGCCCGGATGTGGTTCACCAGCTGGGTCTGAGCGGCCGTTTCCCGGCCGCGGACCGGTTCCGGGGTGTGTACCAGCTCTGTCACGAGTGGGCTGTGCACGCCGGGTGCATCGCATGCGACGGCTTAGGCTGGCGGGATTCCGCTGCCGTTCGGCTGTCCCGGCCGCGGACCGTGTCAGCAGTCACCCCAGGGGGAGCAGCACCATGCGCCAGGGCGCGAAGACCGGCATCATC
Organism: Kitasatospora nipponensis; assembly: GCF_039528135.1. Lineage (NCBI taxonomy): Bacteria > Bacillati > Actinomycetota > Actinomycetes > Kitasatosporales > Streptomycetaceae > Kitasatospora > Kitasatospora nipponensis. The sequence goes on from NZ_BAAALF010000172.1 coordinate 14,892, forward strand.
AGCGCCATCGCGGCCGCCATGCTCGCGGCCGGCGGCTACGGTGCCTACTCCTTGGTCGGGTCGGACAAGAAGACCTCCGCCGACTCGGCCCCCAAGGTCCGCACGGTGGTCGCCGAGGCACCCGCCGCCGACCTCGCGGCGAACGGCGCCAAGGACTTCCTGGACGCCTGGTCCAAGGGCGACCTGGCCGGCGCCTCCCAGCTGACCGACGACCCGCAGGGCTCGCTGGCGGCGCTGAGCGCCTTCCGCGACAAGGTGAAGCCGAGCGCGGTGACGCTGACCCCGGGCGGTCCGGCCACCCCGGCCGCCTTCGCCTCGGCCACCGCCGGCCCCTCCGGCGCGGCGGCCACGAGCCCCGCGCCCTCCGCCGCCGGCTCCCCGACCGGTGGCGCGCCCGCCTCGCCCTCGGCCTCGGCGGCGCCGGCCAACCAGGTGCTGCTCAGCTACAAGTCGAAGGTCGAGTTCGCCGGCACCACCAACGTCTGGAACTACACCGGCTACGTCGGCATGGTGAAGATGAGCGACGGCAAGGCGGCCGTGCACTGGGCACCCACGGTGATCCACCCGCACCTGGGTGCCGGCGAGACCATCACCACCCAGCCGGTCTTCAACCCGCCCACCAAGATCACCGACCGCAACGGTCAGCCGCTGACGAACTTCCCCTCGCTGAGCCAGATCCTGCTGAAGTTCCAGCAGGGTGCGCCGACCGGTGACCCCAACGACGCCGGCACCGGCGTGGTGATCACCGACGACGCGGGCAAGAACAAGCCCGAGCCGCTCTTCACCGTGGTCGACCCCAAGCCGGGCAAGCCGTTCAAGCTGACGATCGACGCCAACCTGCAGGCGGCGGCCGAGAAGGCCGTGAGCGAGCAGTACGCCAAGGGCAACAAGACGAGCGCCATGGTCGCCATCGAGCCGAGCAGCGGGCACATCCTGGCGGTGGCGAACGCGCCGGCGACCGGCTTCAACACCGCGTTCCTCGGCGCCACCGCGCCGGGCTCCACGATGAAGGTGATCACGGCCACGGCGCTGCTGGAGGCGGGCCTGGACCCGAACGCCACCATGCCGTGCCCGGACCACATCACCACCGGGACGACCTACCACAACGACTTCACGGGTGACCAGCTCACCAACACCTTCACCCAGGACTTCACCATCTCCTGCAACACCGCCTTCATCAAGCAGGGCGGGCTCTCGCTGCAGTCCGGCCAGCTGGCGTCGGTGGCCAAGGACGTCTTCGGGATCGGCGTGCCGTGGAAGACCGGCATCAGCAACGTCGACGGCGTGGTCCCCGGGGCCGGGCAGAGCAAGGACGAGACGGCCGGCGAGTACATCGGCCAGGGCAAGGTCACGATGAACCCGCTCGCGATGGCCTCGGTCGCGGCCACCGTGCAGAGCGGCACCTTCAAGATGCCGATCCTGGTGGACGGCCTGCCGCAGCAGCCGGCCGCCCGGCAGCTCTCGCCGGACGTGCTGGCGAAGCTGCGCAGCATGATGAACAGCGTGGTCACCGATCCGCAGGGCACCGCGACCCCGGCGATGAAGGGGATCACCGGGCAGATGTTCGGTGGCAAGACCGGCACCGCCGAGGTCTCCGCGACCGCGCCCACCAACAGCTGGTTCACCGGCTACAAGGACAACCTCGCGGTCTCCGCCGAGGTGCTGGGCGGCGGGTTCGGCGCCCAGGCGGCGGCTCCGGCGGTGGCCGAGGTGTTCAAGGTCGGCAACGGGGGCTGAGGCCGGGGGGCCGGGGCCTGACGGCCGGCGGCTGACGGTTTACGAATGGGCGATGACAGCTGACAGATTTCAGAATCTGTCAGCTGGCATCGCCTTTCTGTCGTCCGACAGCCGTCATCAGGCAACCGTCAGCGCGCAACGCTCGCCCCCCGCCGGTCAGCGCCCACCCGTCAGCGGCCCGCCGTCACCGCACGCACCCTCAGCGGACATCAACACCCCCACCCCCACCCCTCACCCCTTCCCCGCGTACACCGCCGCCACGTTGTCCTGCGGCGGGTGCGCCCGCCCCGCCGGCCCGGCCGCGAACGCCGTCAGCAGGTTCTGCGTCACCTGCTGCGTGAAAGCGCCGGCCTTGGCGTTCATCGCATGGTCGGCGCCCGAGCTGCCGTCGCCGGTGGCGTCCAGCGCCTCCACCCACCGCATGGTGCCGCTGGCGAACACCCCGGCCCCGCTGGGCGCGGCGTAGAAGGCCGTGTCGCTGAAGCTCTTGCGCCCCTCGCAGACCACCGGCGAGTGCGCCAGGATCTCGATCGGCCGGGGCGTCGTGAAGGCGGTGTTGACCCGGTCGTACTCCACCCCGACCAGGTGCGGGAAGCTGTCACCCGCCGCGACCCCGCTCCCCGCGAAGAGCCAGTGGCCCGGGTCGGTGACCACGTACGGGGCGTCCACCGGGTAGCCGTCGTAGATCACGCCGAGCAGCGTGCTCTCCGGATCGGCCTGCGGGGCGGCCCGGTAGTCGTTGGTGGGCGGATGGCCCGCCTTGAAGCCCGGGTCCTCCTGGTAGGAGGTCTTGTAGCAGACCACCTGGCGGTCCGGGCCGGTCGGCGAGGGCTCGAAGCGGACCCGGCGGAAGCAGCAGTTGGCTCCCAGGATCGCCAGGTTGGTCCCCGCGTCGCGGGCGGCGGTGACGTGCGCGCGCTGTTCCGGCGACCAGTACTCGTCATGGCCGAGGGAGAGCAGCGCGGTTGCGCCCCTGAGCAGGTCCGGCTGCCCGGCCAGGTCGGTCGTGGTGACGTACGCGAGCGGGATGCCGAGCTTCTCGGCCAGCGCGATCAGCGGCGCCTCGTAGACGAGGAAGAGCCCGGCGCCGTTCGCGTACTGGTAGGGCCGGTCGAAGGAGGTCACCAGGGAGCGGGTCGGGTACCCCCCGGTCGGCCCGTTGTAGAGGTTGTAGCCACCCCACTCGTTGTACGCCTGCCAGGTGGCGACGGCGTTGACCACGACGGTCCGGCCGCTGGTGACGGCCGAGCGGACGGTGATCGGCACGTACCGCTGCCCGGCGTTCCCGTCGGCGTCCAGGCGCAGCAGGTAACTGCCCTCGGGCCAGCCCGTGGTGGTCACCGTGGTGGACTTCGTCCAGGCCGTGGAGACCATCCGGGTCCGCTGGTCGACGGCCGCCGCCGCCTGCCGGACGCCCGGCAGCCGCTCGGACTGCCAGACCAGCCGGCCGCGCGCGCCGCCGTACCAGCCCATCCGGTAGGCGGAGACCGTGAAGCCGGGCGCCGTGGTCGACACGTACAGCCCGAAGCTCTCGCCCGGCAGCACGCTCACCCGGTCCGCCCAGCCCTCGACAGCCCGGTCGGGTCCGGCCTGGGTGATCGGCCAGTCGGGGTTGCCGGGCCGGTGGGCCTCGCCCGCCGGGTCGGGCGAGCCACTGCCCGCCGGACCGGGCGAGCCCCTGCCCCCGGGGGCGGAGGCGGCCGCGGGGCCGGCGGCGGCCGGGC
>NZ_BAAALF010000173.1:0-18307 GCF_039528135.1 Kitasatospora nipponensis
CACGGCGGCAATGGCCGCGGCCTCGGCGTGGGCGGCGCGCTCGGCGGCGGCCTCCCGGGCGGCGTCGAGGCGGGCGGCCTCCTCCTCGGCGGTGCTCCGGGTGTCGGCCTGCTGCTGGATCCGGGCGAACAGCGCCAGGCCCGGGTCGGCGGCGCCGTCCTGCGGGCCCTGGGCGCGCGCGTCGGGGGCCACCCGGTCGGGGGCGCTGAAGGCGGGGGCGGCCGGCGGGGCGCTCGGGGTGGCGGCCGCGGCGGCGGTGGCGGAGAAGGTGGTGGCGCCGAGGGCGGCGGCCATCGCGGTGACGCCCAGGACCGGTCCGGCGGCACGCGCCTGGCGGGGCACCTTGTGCCGCGCGCCCTCCTCGAAGTACTCGGCCTGCAGGGGGCGGTCGGGCTGGGTGACGTGGTCGGGGTGCGCGGGGTGGTCGAGCAACTGAGTACCGCTCAGCTGGCCGCGGCTCTCGGAGGAGTGCGTCGACGCCACGGGGGCGCTCCTTTCCTTCCCTCTCGCCTACCGGGTTAGCTGACGGGTTCGGAGGTGGAAGGTCTCCTACGGTCCGGCCGGAGCCGGTCCGATTCACCCCAAGGAACGGTGGTTCCCCGGCTCCCGGACCCCGCCCGGCGGGCTGGGTCCATGGATTAGGCGACGGCGCACGGTGCCGTTCGGGTACGGCGTTGCCGACCGCGCTGCGTTATCAAACGTTAATCCCAGAGCACCCCTGATTCCAAGCTCATCCAGTGGGATTGTCACACTCTTCTGAGGCGTATGAACCGTTTTGCCCGTGATATCCCCCTGGCCCACAACGCTCCGTGACGGTCCCTCACGAGCCCTCCGCACTCCCCACCCCTCCCCCGCCGCCGGACCCCACCCGCCAGGCGCCGCCCACGGCCGACCCGCACCCGCCGCCCGCGAGCCGCCGGGACGATCCGGCGACCGCCCGGTCACCGTTTCGCGACCCGGAAGTGAGTATCCGTACTCAGGTGCCCGCGGACCCAGTTGACGATCCTTCAGGCATGACTTCCTCGGTACAGCCGCGGACCACGTCCGCCTACTACCTGCAGGCGATCCTCTCCTTCACGCTCTCCGGCGGCGGCCTCGCCGTCGGGATCGCCTACCTGCCGGTCGACGCCTGGATGCGCGCCTTCCTCGCCCTGGGGCTGCTCTACGTGATCACCTCGGCCTTCACGCTGGCCAAGGTGATCCGCGACCGCCAGGACGAGGGCCAGCTGGTCAGCCGGGTCGACCAGGCCCGACTGGACAAGCTGCTCGCCGAGCACGACCCGTTCCGCCTGGACACCCCCTGAGCCGGTCGGCCGTGCCGCCGGCGGACGCGACCCGACCCCTTGACGGCTAAGGCTATTAGCCTTAGCTTTATGGGTGTCGGCAGACGCCGGCGGCACGGCCGACGAAGCCCAGGAGGCCCACCATGACCAGCACCCTCACCCCCCGGACCCAGTACCTCGAACTCCCCGGCGGCACCATCGCCTTCGACGACACGAACGGCGCGGGCACCCCGGTGGTCCTGATCCCCGGCATGCTCGACACCCGGGCCACCTACCGCCACCTGCACCCGCTGCTCACCGCCGCCGGCCACCGGGTGATCACGATGGACCTGCGCGGCCTGGGCGAGTCCTCGGTCGCCTGGGACGACTACTCGCCGGCCGCGATCGCCACCGACGTGATCGCCCTGCTGCAGCACCTGGGCGTCGAGCGCGCCGTGCTGGCCGGCAGTTCCTACACCGGCGCCACCGTGGTCAAGGTCGCCACCACCGCCCCCGACCTGGTGGCCGGGATCGTCCTGCTGGACGCCTTCATCGAGAACCCCCAGCCGAACGCCCTGGTCAAGCTGCTGGTCAAGGCGGTCGGTGAGGCGATCGTCTACGTCCCCTCGATCTGGGGCCTCTACCTGAACAAGATGGCCTTCCCCTCCGGCGGCCCGGCCGACCGCGCCGCCCACACCGCCGCCCTGGTCGCGGACCTGCGCGCCCCCGGCCACCGGGTCGCCACCCGCGGCTACGTGCGCGGCGACTCCGCCCCGGTGGGCTGGACGGCCGGCGTGCGCTGCCCGGCGCTGGTCGTCATGGGCGACAAGGACCCCGACTTCACCGACCCGAAGGCGCTGGCCGAGCGGCAGGCCGCGGCCCTGAACGGGCGCGTGGTGATGATCGAGGGTGCCGGCCACTACCCGATGGCCGAGTTCCCGCAGGCCACCGCCGACGCCCTGCTCCCCTTCCTCGCCGAGGTGGTCTGATGCCCCGCGCCGGCCTGACCCCCGACGCCGTGGTCGACCACGCCCTGGCGCTGATCGACGAACAGGGCCCCGACGCCCTGACGCTGGCGGGCGTGGCGGCCCGCGCCAAGGTGGCCACCCCCTCGCTCTACAAGCACGTGCCCGGCGGCCTGGCCGCCCTGCGCCGGCTGATCGCGATCCGGATCACCGGCGACCTGGCGGACCACCTGCGGCAGGCCACCGCCGGGGCCGAGGGCGACCCGGCGATGGAGGCGCTGCTGCGGGCCTACCACGCCTACGCCACCCGCTACCCGGGCCGCTACGCCGCCCTGCCGCAGTCCCCGGCGGGGGCCGACGAGGAGTTGCTGGGAGTCGCCGGCGAGCTGGTCGGGGCGATCCTGGCGGTACTGCGCGGCTACGGCATCGCCGGCTCCGAGGCGGTCCACGCCGCCCGGACCGTGCGCGCCCTCACCCACGGCTTCGCCTCGCTCTCCATCGGCGGCGCCTTCCAGCTCTCCGAGGACCTCGCGGTGACCCAGGACCGGCTGATCGGCGTGCTGACCGGCGGCCTGCGCAACTGGCCCGCCGGCGGCTGAGCCGGGGACCGACCGGCACCGGCCGGGCGCCCTGGGCCCGGCACCGATGCGTCCCTTCTGTGAGAACTTGCCGATCCTCTGGTCATACGGAGGGTTGATCGGATAGGACTAAAGTCCCATCCGGTACCGATTCGGGCGGAGACCGAGATCGATTCGTCTCCGAACCATGGTCAGACTGGGGCTCGCCCGGGTAGCACCAGCCGGGGGGCAGGCCACCACCCGCAGAGGACGAGGGACCATGACGCAGCCGACCACCGCCCGCAGCGCGGCGGCCCCGACCGCAGCCGTCCCCGTGCCCACCACCACCGGCGCGATCCCCGGCCAGCGCGCGGGCGCGCCCGGCGCGACGGGCCCGCGGTACGCGCCGCCGGTGCCCGAGCAGCCGACCGGCTGGGCCGCGGTGCGCCGCGGCTTCGCGATCGTCCGCGGGCTGCGCTCGATGGCCACCGTCCCGGCCCGGCCGCAGGCCGGCTACGGCGAGTGCGACGGCCAGTAGGGCCCCTCCGACCTCCACGCGCGTCCGGCCCCGCTTCGGGTCCGCCGTCCGGGCGCGCCCGCCCGCACGGGGTTCCGCAGGCGGGTTCCGGGCGCTGATCACGCCCTGCCGCGGCCGGAGCAAATAGGATATTCAGCGTCAAGCGCGGCACATCGGGCCGCCGCCGGTCGGCGCTCACTCCGTCCCGCGGCCGCCCCGGAGCGGAAGGCCCCCGATGGACCTGACCTCGCCCTGGCCGCCGACCTCGGCCGGTGCGCCCGGCGTCCCCGGCGCCGCGGCGGGCCCGGCGGCCGGCTCGCGCACCGGCGCGCGCTCCACCGTGACCTGCGTGCGCCGCCTGCTGCGCTGCACCAGCGCCGCCGAACTGCTCTCCGCGGCCCTGACCGACGGGCCCGGCTGGATCACCGGCGAGGGCTCCGCGATCTACCTGCTGGACCAGGCCGGCCAGCTGCGGCTGACCGTCTCCAGCGGCCTGCCCGCCTGGGTGCACGAGCGCTACGGCACCGTCGACCCCGACAGCGACCTGCCCGCCGCGCTCGCCCTGCGCCGCCGCGCGCCGGTGCTGCTCAGTCCCGAGCAGACCGGCAGCGACTACCCCAACCCCTCGGTCGGGCTGGGGACCGGCCTGGTCGCCGTCGCCACCCTGCCGCTGGTGGTCGACGACCTGGCGATCGGCGTCCTCGCGCTGCCCCTGGCGCACCGCGGCACCGTGCCGCGCCGCGACCTGGACGCCCTGGAGGCGATCGCGGAGACCTGCGCCCACCGGCTCGGGTACCTGATGGAGCACGGGAAGGCGAGCGCCGGCGCCCCGCCCGGGGTGCGCACGCACGCCGAGCAGCCGGACTCCTTCGTCGCCGACCCGCTGCTCGGCGGCGCCGTGCGGGCCGCCGGCGCGGGCGCCTTCGAACGGGACCTGATCACCGGGGAGAGCGCCTGGGACGCGGCCGCCTACCGGGTGGTGGGCCGCCCGGTGCCGGCGGGTCCCGGACCGTTCCCGGCGCCGGAGCTGAGCACCCTGGTCCACCCCGAGGACCTGCCCGACATCCAGGCCGCGCTGGTGGAGGTGCTGACCCGCGGCGGCCCCTACCGGCTGGCCTACCGGGTGCTGCGGCCGGACCACTCGGCGGGCTGGGTCGACGAGTGCGGCGAGGTGCTGCTGGACGTGCACGGGCGGCCGGTGCGGATCCCCGGCCTGCTGCTGGACGCCCCGCGTCACGCCGACCCGGTCACCGGGCGTGACGCCGGCGAGCCGGGCGCCACCGCGCACGAGGCCGGGACCGGGCCCACGGCGGACCGGGCAGCGGACGGGCCGGCCGGGCCCGAGGTCGGCGGCGCCCGGACCTCGCTGCTGCTCGCGCTCACCCGGGCGCTGTCGCGCGCGGTCACCGTGCGGGACGTCACCACCGCGCTGACCGACGTGGCCCGCCCCGCCCTGGGCGCCACCGGCCTGGTGCTGGACCTGGTCGACGAGGGGCGGCTGCTGCCGGTCTCGCCCTCGGTCTACGGCGGGGCGCACCGCGGCGAGCTGAACCGGCTGCACGAGCTGTCCAACGACGCCATGGAGCACGCGCTGGCCCGGGCCACCCCGCTCTTCAGCCCGCCGGCCGGCGGCGCGGCGGGAGACGGCGACGCGGGCGACGGCGACACGGGCGACACCGTGGCGGTCGTCGGCGCGGCGGGCCACACCCCGGGCGCCTGGGCCGTGCTGCCGCTGATCGCCTCGGGCCGGCAGGTCGGCTCCTGCCTGATCACCTTCGCCACCGAGCGCTCCTTCGGCCGCGAGGACCGCACCCTCTACTCCGCCTTCGCCGGGATTCTCGCGCAGTCCCTGGAACGGGCCCGGCTCTACGACACCCACCACCACCGCGCCACCGAGCTGCAGCGCGCGATGCTGCCGCGCAGCCTGCCCAGACTCGCCGGCCTCTGCTCGGCCGCGCGCTACCTGCCGAGCACCGAGGGGATGCAGATCGGCGGCGACTGGTACGACCTGTTCCCGCTGCCCAGCGGCCGGGTCGGCATGGTGATCGGCGACGTGCAGGGCCACAACGCCGAGGCCTCCGCCGTGATGGGCCAGCTGCGCAGCGGCCTGCGCGCGTACGCCACCGACGGGCACGACCCGGCGGCCACGCTGGCCCGCACCAGCCGGCTGCTGGCCGAGCTGGACACCGAGCTCTTCGCCACCTGTCTCTACCTGACCCTGGACCTGACCTCCGGCGCGCTGCACGCCGCCCGCGCCGGTCACCCGCCGCCGGTGCGGATCCGCGACGGCGCGGCCAGCGAGCTGCCGCTGGCGGGCGGCCCGCCGCTGGGCGTCGACCCGACGGCCCGCTACCCGCTCGTGGTGGAGCACCTGGCCCCGGGCGAGACGCTGCTGGCCTACACCGACGGCCTGGTGGAGGACCGCGACGAGGACTACGACGAGTCGGTGCAGCGGATGCTCGGCGGCCTGGAGCTGTGGAGCCGGCGCGTCGAGGCGCCCGGTGCGGCCGGTGCGGCCGGTGCGGCCGGCGGCGCCGAGACCGGCACCGGCACCGACGCCCGGAGCACCCCGGAGGCGGCGCTGGAGCGGCTGGCCGACCTGCTGACCCTCAACGTGACCGAGCGCAACTCCCGGCCGGACGACGTCGCGGTCCTGCTGCTGCACCGCATCCCGGCCTGACCGCTCCGGCCCGACCACGGCGCGCCGGGCGCCGACTGACGGCTGGTCAGCCGGGCGCGGTGGTCCTAGGGTGACGCCCATGCAGACCTCCCGGACGCTGACGGCCGTCCCGCTCGACCCTTTCGGACGCGACCAGCACGCCGAGAACGAACGGCTGCGCGGGCTGGGCCCGTTGGCGCTGGTGGAGCTGCCCGGCGGGGTACCGGCCTGGGCGGTCACCCACCACGGGGTGCTCCAGGAGCTGCTGGCCGACCCCCGGGTGGGCAAGGACCCGCGGCACTGGCCGGTCTTCACCGAGGGACGGCTGCCGGCGGGCTGGCCGCTGCTCAACTTCGTCACCGTGCCGGGCATGCTGACCGCGGACGGCGCGGACCACCGGCGGCTGCGCTCGCTGGTGAGCCAGGCCCTGACCCCGCGCCGGGTGGCGGGGCTGCGGCCCCGGATCGAGGAGCTCGCCGCGCGGCTGCTGACCGGGCTGACGGGCGAGTTCGAGCTGCGCTCCGCGTTCGCCTACCCGCTGCCGATGAGCGTGATAGCCGACCTGCTGGGCCTGCCGGCCGCCGAGCAGGACGCCCTGCACGAGCTCTCCACCACCCTGGTCAGCAGTTCCGCGACGCCCGAGGCCGCGCTGGCCGCCCAGCGCGACCTGTACGCGCTGCTCGCCTCGCTGGTGGCGCTGCGGCGCGAGCAGCCCGGCGACGACCTGACCAGCGCGCTGATCGCCGCCCGCGACGAGGCGGCCGGGACGGCGGATCCGGACGGACCGGAGGGACCCGGCGGGCCCGCCGCGCGTCTGAGCGAGCAGGAGCTGGTCGGCACCCTGCTGCTGATGCTGGTGGCCGGCCACGAGACCACGCTCAACCTGATCACCAACGCGGTGCGCGCGCTGTTCGCCCACCCCGAGCAGCTGGCCCGGGTGCTGGCCGGCGAGGTCGAGTGGTCGGCGGTGGTCGAGGAGACGCTGCGCTACGACTCGCCGGTCGGACAGTTCCCGCTGCGCTACGCGATCGAGGACATCGTGGTGGGCGACGTGCTGGTGCGGCGCGGCGAGGCGCTGCTCGCCTCCTACGCCGCGGCCGGGCGCGACGAGGGCCACTACGAGCGGGCCGCCGCCTTCGAGCCGGGCCGTCCGGACGCCCGCCACCTCTCGCTCGGCCACGGCCCGCACTTCTGCCTCGGCGCAGGGCTGGCCCGGCTGGAGGCGGAGACCGCGCTGCGCGCCCTGTTCACCGCCTTCCCCGACCTGCGTCCGGCGGCGGGCCAAACGCCCGAGCCGCTGCCCTCCTTCGTCGGCAACAGCGTGCGCGAACTGCGCGTGGTGACCGGCCGGGCCCGGGGCGCGGGCCCGGCGGCCTCTGCTACTGGGTGAAGTCGCCGCCCACGTAGTGGAACTCCGGGTCGTCCTCGTCCGGTTCGCCGTACTTGGCGAGCAGGGCGGCGGCGAACGGCTCGGCGTCGTCCTGCGGGTGGTAGCCGATCGCGCGGCCGGGGGCGAGGTCCCACCAGGCGCGGGTGTTGGCCGAGATGCCGTGGACGGCCACGTGCCCCGGGTGCGGCAGCTCGGCGGTGAGCGAGGCGTGCACCAGGCGACCGCAGTCGGCCGGGCTGAGCCAGGTGGCCAGGTGGCGCACGGTGAACGGCTCCGGGTAGCAGGAGCCGATCCGCAGCGAGACGGTCTCGATGCCGTGCCGGTCCGCGTAGAGCGCGGCGAGGTCCTCGCCGAAGCACTTGGAGAGGCCGTAGTAGGTGTCCGGGCGGCGCGGGGTGTCCACCCGCAGCGGGCCGCCGTCCGCCGGGCGCTCGGTGAAGCCGACCGCGTGGTTGCTGCTGGCGAACACCACCCGGCGCACCCCGGCGGCCCGGGCCGCCTCGTAGAGCTGGTGGGTGCCGTTGATGTTGACGGTCAGGATGTCCGCGAACGGCGCCTCGCCGGGGATCCCGGCCAGGTGGACGATGGCGTCCACGCCGCGGGCCGCCGCGGTGAGCTCCTCGGTGTCGGCCAGGTCGGCGGTGATCGCGCCCGGCTCGGCCGTGATCGGGGTCCGGTCGAAGAGCCGCAACCGGTATCCGTAGCCGGGGAGTTCGGCGCGCAGCATGGTGCCGACCGCGCCGGCCGCGCCGGTCAGCAGGACGGTGCGCGGCGCGGCGTTCTCGACGTCGGCGGCTTGGGTCCTGCGGGTCGGCTCTGACATGGGCGGCGAACTCCATTCGCGCGGGCGGACCGGACGGATCACCGTACCCCGCCGCCCCAAGCCCGCCGCCCGCGCGGTGAGGTCAGGTGCGGGAGCGGGCCGGCGGGCTCAGCCGGGTGGCCACCCCGAAGCGGTTCCAGGCGTTGATGGTGGCGATCAGCGAGATGAGCCGGGCCACTTCCTGCTGGTCGAACCGGGCGGCGGCCTCGTCGTAGACGGCGTCCGGCACATGGCCCTCGGTCAGCAGCGTGACGGCCTCGGTCAGCGCGAGGGCGGCGCGCTCGCGGGCGGTGAAGAACGGCGTCTCGCGCCAGGCCGGCAGCGCGACGATCCGGTGCGGGCCCTCACCCAGTTTCAGGGCGTCGGTGGAGTGCATGTCGATGCAGTAGGCACAGCCGTTGATCATCGAGGCGCGGATCTTCACCAGTTCGGCCAGCAGCGGGTCCAGCCCCGCCGAGGCGGCCCGGGTGAGCTCGGCCATCGCCCGGTAGACGTCGGGGACCAGCTGGTGGAAGGCCATCCGCGGGGCGGGGGCGGGCACGGGAACGGTGGCGGGCTCGGTCGCGGTACTCATGCGCACCACCCTAGGGAGTAACTGGACCGGCCTCCTGGTTCATTCGCGGTATGAATACTTGGGCCATTTGGGCGCCGGACCTCCACCTCGACCTGGCCGGCCGCCGGGCCGCCGGCGTGGGCCTGCGGGCCGCCCTGGAGGACGCGCTGCGCGAGGCCGCGGCCGGCGGCAACCTGCCGCCCGGCACCCGGCTGCCCTCCTCGCGCGCCCTGGCCGCCGACCTCGGCCTGGCCCGCAACACCGTGGCCGAGGCCTACGCGCAACTCGCCGCCGAGGGCTGGCTGGCCTCCCGCCAGGGCTCGGGCACCACCGTCGCCCAGCGCAGCCCCTGCGCGCCGCCCGAACCGCCGCCGGTCCGCCCGCCCGCGCCGAGCTACCGGTACGACCTGCGCAGCGGCCGCCCCGACCTGGACCTCTTCCCCCGCCGCGACTGGCTGGCCGCCACCCGCCGGGCGCTGGACGCCGCCCCGCGCGACGCGCTGGGCTACTCCGACCCGCGCGGCCGGATCGAACTGCGCCGGGCGCTGGCCGGCTACCTCGGGCGGGTGCGCGGGGTGCGGATCGACCACGAGCGGCTGGTGCTCTGCTCCGGCTACGCCCAGGGGCTGGCCCTGCTCGCCGCGGTGCTGCACGCGGACGGCGCCCGCACCCTGGCCGTCGAGGGGTACGGGCTGGCACCGCACCACGCGGCGATCAGCGCGGCCGGCCCGGCCACCGTGCCGCTCCCGCTGGACGAGCGGGGCGCGCGCACCGAGCTGCTGCCCGGCCTGGACGCGGACGCCGTGCTGCTGACCCCCGCCCACCAGTTCCCCACCGGTGCCCCGCTGCACCCCTCGCGGCGGGCCGCCGCGGTGGACTGGGCCCGGGAGGCCGACGCGCTGGTGATCGAGGACGACTACGACGGCGAGTTCCGCTACGACCGCCAGCCGCTGGGCGCGGTGCAGGCGCTGGATCCCGACCGGGTGGTCTACGCGGGCACCGCCAGCAAGAGCCTGGCGCCGGGGCTGCGGCTGGGCTGGCTGGCGCTGCCGCGCCGGCTGGTCGAGCCGATGGCCGAGCAGAAGGCGCGGGCCGACGGCCAGTCGGGGGTGATCGAGCAGTTGGCGCTCGCCGAGCTGATCGGCTCCGGCGGGTACGACCGCCAGGTCCGCCGGGCCCGGCTGCACTACCGGCGGCGGCGCGACCGGCTGGCGGCCGTGCCGGCCGACGGGCCGGGCGAGGAGGAGCTGGTCGCGCGGGCCGCCCGGCGCGGGCTGGCCCTGCAGTCGCTGGGCGAGTTCCGCCACCCACTGCTGGGGCGCGGTGGCCCGGACGAGCCGTCGCCGGCGCTGGTGATCGGCTACGGCACGCCGTCCGAGGGCTCCTACGCCGGCGCGCTGGCCGAACTCGCCGCGCTGCTGGCCGAACGCTGAGCGGGGGGCTCCAGGGGTCTGGGCCGCGGTGAGCGGGGCCCGGGAGCCTCAGCCGCGGTGGCCGCCGATCCAGAAGAGCAGGAAGAGGAAGCCGCCGAAGAGGTGGGCGGCCACCATGTAGATCCCCACCCGGATCGCCACCCGGTGGTCGGTGCGCTTGCCGGCGTCGGTGGTGGGCGGGTAGCTCGGGCGCGGGTGCTGGACAGCCATCGGAGCGGGTCCTTCCTCAGAGCGAACGCGGCGGGTCGCCCAGGCAGAGGTCACTGCCCGGGCTCTGCAGCAGGGTGTGGACGAAGAGCAGCTCCACGCCGTCGGCGGAGTCGGCCGCCAGGCGGTGCGGGGTGAGCGAGTCGAACTGCGCGCTGTCACCGGCGTCGAGCAGGTACGCGCTCTGGCCCAGCGTCAGCCGCAACCGGCCGCGGACCACGTACAGCCACTCCTCGCCGGCGTGCACCCGCACCACCGCGTCCTGTAGGCCCGGCGGCACGTGGACGTGCAGCGCCTGCATGGCCCGGCCGGGGACGCCGGCGCGCCGGTAGCCCCAGCCGCCGGTGCGGCTCGGCTCGACGACGCCGCCGCGCACCACCGGGTCGGGCGGGCCGGCCTGCCCGCCGAGCAGGCCGGCCACCGTGCCGCCGTAGAGCCGGGCCAGGCTCAGCAGGACCGGCAGCGAGGGCTGGCGGCGACCGGTCTCCAGCCGGGAGAGATAGGCTGGCGAGAGTCCGGCACGGGCCGCGGCCGCCTCCAGGGTGAGCCGGTTGGCCTGCCGGTGCTCGCGCAGCCGGGCCCCGAGACCGGGCAGCTCGGCCTCGGTCGCGTCCTGGGCGTCGTGCTCGCCCTGGTCGGGCGGCGGTGGCCTGGTGCTCATGGGATCAAGTCCACACCCTTGATGCCTCTCAGGCAAGAAATGTGCCTCAGAGGCAAACCCGGCCCGATCGGCGACCCAGCCGGTTGCTCAGCCGCGCCCACTCGGCCCCTCGTTCAGCCGCTCGCTCAGCCCCTCGCTCAGCCGCTCACTCGGCCGGCAGGTGCTCCGCGGAGCTGACGCCCGAGCCGGTGGTGGGCCCGGCCTGCGAGGTACGGCGGGCCGGTTCGCGCCCGGGTGGCTGGGGCAGCCGCTCGCTGGCCTCCGGCACGGCGGTGGGCCGCTGGACCGGCGCCCCCACCTCCACCCACAGCTCCTCGTCGTCGTGCGCGATCCGCAGCTTGTCGCCCTCGCGCAGCGTGTAGTCGGTCCTCTCGTGGGTGATCTCCACGTGCAGCAAGTGGTGGCGCACCCGCATCGAGAAGGCCAGCCGGACCAGGCCCGCGGGCAGTCGCGGCCGGAAGCTGATCACCGTGCCGTGGTCGCGCAGCCCGCCGAAGCCGGACACCAGCGCGATGCAGGCACCGGCCAGCGAGGCCATGTGCAGGCCGTCGCGGGTGTTGCCGCCCAGGTCGTGCAGGTCCATCAGGGCGGCCTCGGCGGTGTAGTCGTAGGCCAGGTCGAGCTGGCCCACCTCGGCCGCGATCACTGCCTGGGTGCAGGCCGACAGCGAGGAGTCGCGCACCGTCAGGCGCTCGTAGTAGGCGAAGTTGCGGGCCTTCTGCTCGGCGCTGAAGGCGTCGCCGCGCAGCTGCATCGCGAGCACCAGGTCGGCCTGCTTGACCACCTGCTTGCGGTACAGGTCGAAGTACGGGTAGTGCAGCAGCAGCGGGTACTTCTCCTGCGGCGTGCCCTCGAAGTCCCAGAGCTGGTGGTCGGTGAAGCCGTCGGCCTGCGGGTGCACGCCGAGCTTCTCGTCGTAGGGGATGAACATCGCGGCGGCCGCGTCCCGCCAGGCGGCGGTCTCCTCGGTGTCCACGCCCAGCGCCGCCGCCTCCAACTGGTGGCGCCCGACCGCCTCGGCGGCGGCCCGCAGGTTCGTCTGGGCCATCAGGTTGGTGAAGACGTTGTTGTCCGCCACCGCGCTGTACTCGTCGGGCCCGGTGACGCCCTCGATCCGGAACCGGCCGGTCGGGTCGTGGTGGCCCAGCGACCGCCACATCCGGGCGGTCTCCACCAGGAGTTCGAGCCCGTAGCTGCGCTCGAAGTCGACGTCGCCGGTGACCCGCACGTACCGGGCGGCCGCCACCGCGATGTCGGCGCCGATGTGGAACGCGGCCGTGCCCGCCGGCCAGTAGCCCGAGCACTCCTCGCCACGGATCGTGCGCCAGGGGAACACCGCGCCGGCCAGGCCGAGTTGGGCCGCCCGCTCGCGGGCCAGCGGGAGCGTGCTGTGCCGCCAGCGCAGCGCCTGGGCGACCGCGCCCGGCAGGCAGTAGGTGAGCACCGGCAGGACGAAGGTCTCGGTGTCCCAGAAGCTGTGGCCGTCGTAGCCGGGACCGGTCAACCCCTTGGCCGGGATGGCCCGTTCCTCGCTGCGCGCGGAGGCCTGCAGGACGTGGAAGAGCGCGAACCGGACGGCCTGCTGGAGTTCCACGTCGCCGTCGATCTCGATGTCGCTGGAGGACCAGAACTCGTCGAGGTACGCCTTCTGTTCGGCGACCAGCCCGTCCCAGCCGGAGTAGCGGGCGGCGGTGATCGCCGCCTCCACCTGGTCGCGGACCGCCGGCACCGAACGGGTGGCCGACCAGCCGTAGCCGGTGAACTTGACCATCCGCAGCCGCTGGCCGGGCTGCAGCACGGTGGTCACGTTGATCCGGGCCTGGTCGTGCCGGCTCTCCGAGGTGACGCTCACCCCGTCCGGACCCTCGATCACGTGGTCCATGCCGACCGCGACCCGCAGCTGGCTGAACCGGGTGCGGTGCACCAACGAGCCCTGGGTGCCGTGCGCGTGGTGCGCCTCCGCCTCCAGCGGCGCCTCCAGCACGGCCGAGGCGCGCGGGTCGCCGTCGCTGTTCGGCAACTGCTCGTTGGCGACCAGCTCGGACTGGAGCACGATCCGGACCGGACCGTCCACCGCCTCCACCTCGTAGTCCACCGCCGCGATCGCCCGCTGGGTGAGCGAGACCAGTCGCGAGGAGCGGATCCTGATCGTCCGCCCGGCCGGCGAGGTCCACTCCGCCTCCCGCCGCAGCACGCCCTCGCGGAAGTCCAGCGAGCGGCGGTGGCCGTGCAGTTCGCCGTAGCGCAGGTCAAAGGGCTCGTCGTCGACCAGCAGCCGGATGAGCTTGCCGTTGGTAACGTTGATGACGCTCTGGCCCGACTCCGGGTAGCCGTAGCCGCCTTCCGGGTAGGGCAGCGGGCGCAGCTCGAAGACCCCGTTGAGGTAGGTGCCGGGCAGGCCGTGCGGCTCCCCCTCGTCGAGGTTGGCGCGCAGCCCGATGTGGCCGTTGGAGAGCGCGAAGACCGACTCGCTGCGGGCCAGTTGGGCCAGGTCCAGCCGGTGCTCGGTGACGCTCCACGGGTCGACCGCGAAGCCCTCCTGCGCGGTCATACCGGTTCCCCCTCGATCAGCTCGGACAGGTCGTCCACCACCAGGTCGGCGCCGTGCTCGCGCAGCGCCTGCGCCTGGCCGGTGCGGTTCACCCCGACCACCACGCCGAAGCCGCCCGCCCGTCCCGAGGCCACCCCGGCCAGCGCGTCCTCGAAGACCGCCGCGTGCTCGGGGGCGGTCTTCAGCGCCTCGGCGGCGGCCAGGTACGTGTCGGGCGCCGGCTTGCCGGGCAGGCCCTGGCGGCGGGCCGTCTCGCCGTCGATCACCACGTCGAAGAGGCCCTCGATGCCGGCCGCCTTCAGCACGTCGCGACAGTTGGCGCTGGAGGAGACCACCGCCCGGGGCAGGCCGAGCACCCGCAGCCGGTGCAGGTACTCCACCGACCCCGCGTACGGCTGCACGCCCTGCTCGCGGATCAGCCGCAGCACCAGGTCGTTCTTGCTCGCGCTCAGCCCCTGGACGCTGCGCACGCCCGGGCCGTCGGCCGAACTGCCCTCGGGCAGTTCGATCGAGCGCGAGCTCAGGAAGGTCCGGGTGCCGTCCAGGCGCGGGCGGCCGTCCACGTACCGGTCGTAGTCCTCGACCGGGTCGAAGGGCACGAAGTCGTCCCCGGTGCGGCGGGCCTCCTCGCGCAGGAAGCCGTCGAACATCGTCTTCCAGGCGGCGGCATGGACTTTGGCGGTCTGCGTCAGCACCCCGTCGAGATCGAAGAGGTACGCGCGGATGTGGTCGGGTAGCCCCAGCATGGTTGCAGTCTGACCCAGGAAGCCCGCCCCCATGCCCATTACGGACGGCGCGTCGCCGGCCCGGTCCTCGGGCCGGCCCCCGGGCTCGCCGTCGGGGCCGGCCGTGGGACCCGTCGCCCGGGTCAGCCGTCGGACTCGGCCGGCGCGAAGAGCACGAGCACCCGCAGGTCCTCGGTGATGTCGTGGAAGCGGTGCACCGCCTGCGCGGCCACGAACGCCACCGAGCCGGCCCGCACCGGCAGCTCGGCCTCGCCCACCCGCAGCACCCCGGCGCCGGCCAGCACCACGTACAACTCGTCCTCGCGGTGCGGCAGCTGCGGGTCCTCGGCGCCGGCGGCCAGGGTGTAGACGCCGCCGCTCATGGTGTCGGTCCGCAGGAACTCCAGATAGCGCCGGCCGGCGGCGTCCTGCTCGGCGGCCAGGGCGTCCAGGTGGAAGAGCTGATGGTCCATCATGGTCCGATTATCACCTTCAGGAGCGCCCGCCGTCCCGGGTTGACCGGTACCGCAGGTACAGCAGCGAGCCGGCGCCCACCAGCAGCGGCCAGAGCAGGTACCGTCCCGACATCACCAGCAGCGCGGCCACCGCCACCAGCGCCACCAGCGCCGCCAGCCAGCCCGCGCTCCACCGCGGCAGCAGCCGCAGCGCCGCCGAGGTCCCCAGCGCGTACACCGTGACGAAGGAGCCGCAGGTCAGCTGCACCAGCGGCGCCGGTCCCACGCCGGTCAGCGCCACCACGCCCAGGGCCAGTGCGGCCATCGTGATCAGCGTCGCCAGGCTGCGCCGCGGCACCTCGCCCACCGTGCTGCCCCGGCCGAGCGCGGCCGGCAACTGCCCGTCGCGGCCCAGCGCCGCGCCGAGCTTGGCCGCGCCCGCCCAGTAGGCGTTCATGGTGCCCAGCGTCAGCAGCACCGCCGCCCCGGCGGCCATCAGCCGGGCGCTGCCGCCCAGCCCGCCGGCCATCAGGTCGCCCAGCGGCGCGGCGGAGTCCGCCGCGGCCGGACCGAGCACCACGATCACCGCGAAGGCCAGCGCCAGGTAGAGCGCCCCCACGATCAGCACGGCCAGCCCGGTGGCGCGCGGCAGGTCCCGGCGCGGGGAGCGGAACTCGCCCGCCAGGTGCGTGATCGCCTCCCAGCCCGCGAAGCTCCAGACCAACAGGCTCGCGGCCGGCCCGATCGCCGACCAGCCGTGCGGCGCGAACGGGTGCAGCCGGGCCAGGCTCGCGTGCGGCAGCGAGCACGCCATCGCCACCAGCAGCAGGGCCACCAGCACGCCCGACAGGCCCAGTTGCAGCCGGCCCGAGAGGCGCACCCCGTACCGGTTGGCCAGCCCCGTCACCGCCAGCAGGCCCGCGGCGGTGGCCAGCTCGGTGGCCCGGCCGCCGCCCACCGCCGAGGCCACGTACGACCCGCAGAAGAGTCCCGCGGCCGCCGAGCCCGGCGGGATCGCGAAGAAGAAGCACCAGCCGGCCGTCGCGGCGGCCCGCGGGCCGAACGCCAGCCGGGCGTAGTAGGAGATGCCGCCGGCGTCCGGGTAGCGCGCGCCGAGCGCCGCGAAGACCCCGGCCAGCGGGGCCGAGAGCAGCACCAGGGCCGCCCAGGCGAGCAGCGAGGCCGGGCCGGCCACCTTCGCCGCCAGCGCGGGCAGCGCGATCACGCCGGTGCCGAGCACCGCGCCCACGTACATCGCGGTGCCCTGCAGCAGCGTCAACGTGCCGTGCGGGGCGGGGGGCGGGGCCGAGGGGTCCGGTATCGAGGACGGGGACGCGGAGGGGTGCGCGGTGTCGGTCACCGGGTCACTGTGCCACCGCCGCGGCCGCCGCGTACCGTGGCGGGCGGTACGGCCCGACCCCGCAAGGAGCATCCGATGACCTCGCAGCCCGCGCAGCCCCACGCCCCGGCGGGCTCGCCGGCCCCGGCCCGAGCCCTGGGCGGGCCCGACACGGGCGCCGCGGACACCACGGACGCCCTGGTGACGGCCCACCGGGACGGCCGGGTCGGCCGGATCACCCTCAACCGTCCGCGGGCGATCAACGCGCTCAACCACGCGATGGTGCTGCGGTTGCACGAGGTGCTGGCCGACTGGGAGCGGGACCCGCGGGTGGCCGCCGTCGTGCTCACCGGCGCCGGCGGGCGCGGCCTGTGCGCGGGCGGCGACATCCGCTTCTTCCACGACGACGCCAAGGACGGCGGGGCCGGCGCCCGCGCCTTCTTCCGCGACGAGTACCTGCTCAACCACCGGATCGCCCGCTACCCCAAGCCGTACGTCGCCCTGATGGACGGGCTGGTGCTCGGCGGCGGGGTGGGCGTCTCGGCGCACGGCAGCGTGCGGGTGGTCACCGAGCGCTCCGCCGTCGGCATGCCGGAGACCGCGATCGGCTTCGTCCCCGACGTCGGCGGCACCTGGCTGCTCGCGCACGCGCCCGGCGAGCTCGGCACCCACCTCGCGCTCACCGCCACCCGGATGACCGGCGCGGACGCGCTGTACTGCGGCTTCGCCGACCACCACCTGCCCAGCGAGCGGCTGGCGGCCTTCACCGCGGCCCTCGCCGAGCGCGAACCGGCGGCCGTGGTGGAAGCGTTCAGCACCCCGGCGGGTCCCTCCGCACTGGCCGGGCAGCAGTCCTGGATCGACCGCTGCTACGCCGCCGACACGGTGGAGGAGATCGTCGCCCGCCTGCTGGAGTCGGGCCTGCCGGAGGCGAAGGAGGCCGCCGAACTGATCGGCGCCCAGTCGCCGACCGCCCTCAAGGTGACCCTGGCCGCCCTGCGCCGGGCCCGCCGACTGCCCAGCCTGGAGGCCGCGTTGGACCAGGAGTTCCGCACCTCGTGCGCGGGCCTGAGCTCGCCCGACTTCGTGGAGGGGATCCGCGCCCAGGTCGTGGACAAGGACCGCAACCCGCGCTGGTCCCCCGCCGACCTCGGCGCGGTCCCACCGGCCGAGGTCGACCGGCACTTCGCCCCACTGGCCGACCCGGCGGACGAACTCGGGCTGGCCTGAGGACGGTTGGGACCGCACCGACCCCGTTCGGCGGGTGGCGCCGTGACTCAGAGGGCCACGATGCCCTCGCCGCCGGCGCCGCCCGGCACGGTGACCGCGCCGACCGGGGTCAGGCCGCCGTCGGCGGCGATCCGGTAGGCGTCCACCGTGCCCGCCTTGCCGCCCTGGACGTAGAGGAAGTGCCCGTCGCCCGAGGCCGCGGCGTCGACCGTCCCCGCGTCGGTGGCGGTGTTCCCGAGCGCCGTGAGCGCGCCGCGGGCGCCGACCCGGAAGCCGGAGACGGTGCCGCTGCCCGCGTTGGAGGCGTAGAGGTGGTCGCCGGCGGCGGCCACCCAGCAGGTGGCGGCCTGGCCGGTGGGGGCCTGGCCGACGGCGGTGACCCGGCCGTCGGCGCCGACCGTGTAGGTGGCGACCGCGTTCGGGCCGACCTCGGTGACCTGCAGGCGGCCGTGCGCGTCGAAGACGAAGCCGAACGGCACCGTGCCGGGCTCGGCGTTCACCACGGGCGCCGCCGAGGGGGCGCCGTGCGCGCCGAGCGGGAAGACGTCGATGCTGTTGCCGCCGGCCTTGGTGGTCACCACCAGCCGGGAGCCGTCCGGGGTGAAGGCGATCTGCCCGGGCGTGTGGGTGAACTGCGGCGCGCCGGCCGGGTCCAGGCCCAGGCCGCGGTGCCAGCCGGCCACCGGCGCGAGGTGCTCGCCGGCCAGCCGGAAGCCCTGGATCGAGCCGCCGTCCAGCGCGTTGAGGACGTAGAGGAGGTCACCGTGCACCGCGAGGCCGACCGGGAACGAGCCGCCGGAGGAGAGCACCTGGCGGCGCTCCAGCCGGTCGCCGTGCACGGCGAAGACGGTCACCGTGTCGCTGCCCGCGTTGACGGCGTAGAGCAGCTGGTGCCGCTCGTCGTAGGCCAGCGACCCCTGCGAGGCGAGGTGGTCGACCACCGAGCCGGTCAGCCGGCCGCCCCGGGCGCCCGGGGGGTG
>NZ_BAAALF010000174.1:0-18018 GCF_039528135.1 Kitasatospora nipponensis
CCCCGGACGCCGCGGCGCCGGGCGCGGGGTTGGCCGGGCCGGATGCCGGAGCCGAGCCCGGCGCGCTCGCGGCGGCGGGGTCGGCGGGCGTGGTGGCGGCGGTCGAGGCCTGGGACGGTGCGGTGGCGCCGGGGGCGGCCGGGCCCGGGGCGGACGCCGTGCCGCCGGTGGCGGTGAGCGTCACGGACGGCCGCGGGTCGGGCGTGCTCGCGTCGGAGCGGAAGGGGACCGTCTGGACGAGCAGCGCCGTCCCGGCGACCACGGTGACGCAGCAGGGAATCACGACCGGGACGAGGGAGCGGCGCCAGCCCCGCCGCGGACGCTGCGCGGCCACGGTCGCGGCGACGGCGGCGGCGAGGACGGCGGCGTCCACGGCGGGGGTGGGGACGGGCACCGGGGCGGGGGCGACCTCAGCCTTAGCCCCAGCGGCCGGTGCCGGTGCCGGTGCCGCCGGTTCGGCGGGTCCGAGCGGGACGGTGCCGCTCGTCGCCGGGGCGATGGCCGGTGCGCCCGCCGCCGCGCTCGCCCACGGCAGGCCGTCGGCCGCGCGGCGGGCCGCGGCCGCCATCTCTTCCGCACTGGCGAACCGGTCCTCGGGGCGCTTGGCGAGCGCCCTGGCGACGAAGTCGCGCACCGGCTGCGGGAAGTCGGCGGACAGCGCGGGCGCCGGCTCCCGCACGTGCTTGAGGACGACCTCCAGCGCCGTCTCCCCGGCGAACGGCGGCTCGCCGGTGAGCATCTCGTAGCAGACCACGCCGGTCGAGTAGAGGTCGCTCGCCGCCGTGGTGGGGGCGCCCTCGGCCCGCTCGGGGGCGAGGTAGAGAGCGGTGCCGAGGACCGAGTGCGAGGTGGTGATCTTCGTGCCGGCCAGGGCGCGGGCGATGCCGAAGTCGGTCATCGTCACCCGGCCGTCGTCGCGCAGCATCAGGTTGGCGGGCTTGATGTCGCGGTGCACGATGTCGCGCCGGTGTGCGGCCTGCAGGGCGTCCAGCGCCTGGGCGACGATGTCGAGGGTCGGACCGACGGGCATCGGGCCGGTCGCCGCGAGGACCTCGTCCAGCGGCCGTCCGGCGACGAGTTCCATGACGATGTAGGCGATCCGGGTGCCTTCCCCGTCACCGCTTGCCTCGTCGCCCGCGTTCTCGCCGTAGTCGTGCACGTCCACGACCCCGGGGTGGTCGAGCGAGGCGAGGATCCTGGCCTCCCGCCGGAAGCGCTCCATGAATGTGGCGTCGTCGAGCAGCGCCGGGAGCAGGATCTTGACCGCGACCCGCCGTTCGAGCACGCCGTCGTCGGCGCGCCAGACGTCCCCCATCGCGCCGCCGCCGAGCCGCTCGGCCAGCGTGTAGCGGCCCCCGAGCACCGTCCCCCGAGCCCACATCCCCGTCCCCCTGTCATGTCCGGCGTCACCGATCGCCGGGCGGGCACAGTCTGCCAGAGCGCTCCGGGACGTCGACGAAGCGTGTCGTCGTGGGCGACAACGCCCCGCTCAGGGGCCTTGGCTGACGGTTGGTCGGGAACGGTGACCCGAGGGCGGCGCCAGGGGGCGGCGGCTCCGGAGTGCTGCTCGGAGGCCGCCGCCCCGCCGGCTGGGCCCGGCCTCAGCTCAGCGGCCGGCAGAGCAGCGCGTCGGGGACGCCGCCGTGGTTCCACCGCCAGGTGTAGGCGACGCCGGCCAGGTACTCGTCGTCCGCGCACTGGCCCTTGTAGTAGCCCGGGGCCCAGTCGCTGGCGTTCGAGCCGCCGGTGGCCGGGCGGTTGTCGCCGTGGTCGAACCAGACGTCGTGCCCGCCGGTGGGCAGCGGGGTGCCCGCGGGCGCGCAGAGCAGGGTGGACATGGCGTTGCCGCGCACGCTGTACCCGACGGCGAAGGAGTTGTCGGGGCACTGGAGCTTGTTGTACCCCGAGGCCCAGTCGCCCTCGGTGACGTAGCGCTCGTCGGTGACCACCACGCGCGGCGCGGCGCCCTGGGCGGGCTCGCCGGCGTCGGTGCACAGGCCGCGGCTGTCGCTGCGGCCCAGGCCGGTGAGCCGCTCGCTGTCCGGGCACGCGCCCTTGCGGCCGCCGGAGTCCCAGTCGGGCAGGGCGAGCATCCGCGCCGAGACGTCGTAGTCCGCGTGGTCCAGGTTCAGCATGTTCCAGCGGGTGGAGCGCGCCACCGGTCCGGTCCGACCGGGCGCGTCGACCAGCTTGTGCCAGTCGGCGGCCCGCCAGTCGCCGGGGTCGTCGACGCTCAGCTGGTGGCCGTTCGGGTCGTAGTCCAGCAGCGCCCAGGAGTCCAGCGGAACGCCGTTGCGCATCCAGCCGACCAGCGGCCAGATCGCGAAGTCGGTGTCGTCGGCGGCCAGGATGTCGGTGAAGGCGTCGAACCAGGCCCGTTCCTTCGGGTCGCTCTCGTCGCGCCCGGCCGCGCCGAACTCGCTGACCCAGACCGGGGCGGTGAAGTGCTGCCCGGCCTGCGTGACGAAGAGCGCCTCCTGGTCGACCACCTGGGCGAGCTGCGCCGGGGTGAAGTCCTCGTAGCGCGGGTCGGAGGTGGCGCCCAGGCCGCCGGCGGCGCCGCTGTTGGCCGGGCCGGTGTAGGCGTAGAAGTGCGCCGAGTAGACCAGCTTGTCGGAGGCGATCAGGGTGTTGGAGAGGTTCTGCACCGGGGTGAGCATCGGCCGGCCGTGCGCGAAGCCGTTCAGCGGGATGCCCTGCCAGTTGATGCCCTCCATGATGATCAGCAGGTCCGGGTCGGCCTGAAGGATCCGGTTGCCGGCCTCCTCGAACGCCGCGTTCTCGTCATGGCCGTCGCCCCAGCCCCAGTTGGGGTCGTCCCAGACGTCGCGGCGCACCTCGTTGCGCAGGTCGGCGCCGACGACCCGCTTGTCGTTGCGGTACCGGTTCACCATGAAGAGCCAGTCGCTCTCCCACTGCGCCGTGCTCTGGCCGCTGTTCCAGCGCTCGTTGCCGTCCAGTCCGCAGCACCAACGGGCGGTGGTGGTGTGGTTGTTGAGGATCACCGCGAAGCCGTCCGCGGTGAGTGCGGCGACCACCGCGTCGTACACCTGGAGCGGGGTTTCGCCGCGCAGCGTCGGGTTGGCGGCGAGGGCCGCGTCGGGGACCGGGGTGGTGTCGTGGACGAGCGCGTTGGAGAAGGGCAGCCGGATGCTGTTGATCCCCAGCCCGTGGAAGCCGGCCAGGATCGTCGGTAGGGAGGCCCGGTCCAGGCCCAGCGGGAGGTTGTACGACACCTCGCCGCTCTGGTTCTGCGCCGGGTCGTCGACCGCGCCGCTGCCCAGCCAAGTGCCCTGCGCGCCCTCCCAGTTGCCGGAGACCAGCTTGAACCGGGCGCCGGTGGCGTCGACCACGTAGCGGCCGCGGGTGCTGAGCGGGCCGGTCCAGGAGGCGGCGAGCTGCGGTCCGGTGCGGACGACCGCCGGGGCCGGGCCGAGGTCGGCCCGCCCGGCGCCGGCGGCCTGGCCGGGGGTCGCCGGCAGCAGCAGGGCGCCGGCCAGCGCGGTGATGGTGGCGAGCGCGCGGGTGGCGGTGCGGATGGCGGTGCGGGTGCGGCTACGTGGTCTGATCATCGCCGTCCTCGGAAGGGGTGGGGAGGAGTGGAGGTGCTCAATCCTGTTAAGTTTCCCGCCAGTAGGTCAACAGAATCGCTCATGAACAGTCAGGGTTGCCCCGCTGGGCCGCCATGACGGCGAGCTGACGCCTCGGCATAGTGGTGATGGTGGCAGCAGCGGGGGGCGCTGCCCAGCCGTCCGACGAGGGCGGCGCAGCGGGCCGGGACGACGAGTGGAGGACAGCACGATGGTGGACGAGCGGGCAGGCCTGGCGGCCGAGCCGGGCGACCTGGTGGACGTGGCACGGCTGGTGACGGCCTACTACACGCTGCACCCCGACCCCGGCGAGCCGGGGCAGCGGGTGGCCTTCGGCACCTCCGGGCACCGCGGGTCCGCGCTGGACACCGCGTTCAACGAGGACCACATCGCGGCCACCACGCAGGCGATCTGCGAGTACCGCGCCGGCCAGGGCACCGGCGGCCCGCTCTTCCTGGGCGCCGACACCCACGCGCTCTCCGAGCCGGCCCGGGCCACCGCGCTGGAGGTGCTGGCCGGCAACGGGGTCACCGTCCTGATCGACAGCGCCGACGGCTACACGCCCACACCGGCGGTCTCGCACGCCGTCCTGGCCCACAACCGGTCCCACCCGGGCACCGCGGCGGCGGACGGCATCGTGGTGACGCCCTCGCACAATCCCCCGCGCGACGGCGGCTTCAAGTACAACCCGCCGCACGGCGGCCCGGCCGACTCGGCGGCCACCGGCTGGATCCAGGACCGCGCCAACGAGCTGATCGCCGCGGGCCTGGCCGGGGTCCGCCGGGTCCCGTACGCCCGGGCGCTGGCCGCCGCGACCACCGGCCGGCACGACTTCCTGACCGGGTACACCGAGGACCTGCCCGCCGTCCTGGACCTGGACGCGGTGCGCGCGGCCGGGCTGCGGATCGGTGCCGACCCGCTCGGCGGCGCCTCGGTCGCCTACTGGGGGCGGATCGCCGAGACCCACCGGCTGGACCTGACCGTGGTCAACCCGCTCACCGACCCGACCTGGCGGTTCATGACCCTGGACTGGGACGGCAGGATCCGGATGGACTGCTCCTCGCCCTACGCGATGGCCTCGCTGATCGAGCGCCAGGACCGGTACGCGATCGCCACCGGCAACGACGCGGACGCCGACCGGCACGGCATCGTGACGCCCGACGCCGGGCTGATGAACCCCAACCACTACCTGGCGGTGGCGATCGACTACCTCTACCGGCACCGCCCCGACTGGCCGGCGAAGGCCGCGGTCGGCAAGACCCTGGTCTCCTCCTCGATGATCGACCGGGTGGCCGGCGACCTGGGCCGTGAGCTGGTGGAGGTCCCGGTGGGGTTCAAGTGGTTCGTCGACGGGCTGCTCGCCGGCCGGCTGGGCTTCGGCGGCGAGGAGTCCGCGGGCGCCTCCTTCCTGCGCCGCGACGGCGGGGTCTGGACCACCGACAAGGACGGCATCCTGCTGGCCCTGCTGGCCGCCGAGATCACCGCGGTCACCGGCCGCACGCCGTCCCAGCGCTACGCCGAACTGGCCGGGCGGTTCGGCGCGCCGGCCTACGCGCGGGTGGACGCCCCGGCCGACCGCGAGCAGAAGGCGGCCCTGGCGCGGCTCAGCGCCGCGCAGGTGACGGCCGACCAGCTGGCGGGCGAGCCGATCACCGCCGTGCTGACCGAGGCCCCCGGCAACGGCGCCGCGATCGGCGGGCTCAAGGTCTGCACCGAGAACGCCTGGTTCGCGGCCCGGCCCTCCGGGACCGAGGACGTGTACAAGATCTACGCCGAGAGCTTCCACGGGCCCGAGCACCTGGCCCGGGTGCAGGAGGAGGCGCGGGCGCTGGTCGGCCACGCCCTGGGGGAGTAGGGCGCGGGGCGGGAGTGCGGCCGGGCGGGGCTCGTGCGGGCCCGGCCCGGCCGTCAGCGCGGCATTGACGTGGCGTCAGGAGGATTTGTACGCTCGGTGGCGATCCGATCACGCTGACTCCTGGGAGACGCGATGAGCCAGCCCTGGGAGGTCGGCCCCACCGCCGGCGTCGACCTGACCGCGGCCCCCGCCACCGGTCCCCGCCCGGTCGCGGTCTCCGACGGGGGCGAGCCGGCGGCGGTCACCCCGCCGTCGGCGCCGCAGGCGGCGCCGCTCGACCTGGCGCTCCAGGGCTCGGCCGGGGCGGTTGGCTGAGAGACCTGGCGGGCCGGGACGCGGGCGCGGGCCAGGACGGGGAGGTCGAGCGGGCGCAGCGCGTCGGTGCGCTGCCAGTCGGCGGGCGCCAGCGTCTCGCGCTGCGGCACGTACTCGACCGGCTGGAGCCGGTGCTCGACCAGCAGCCGGTCCAGCTGTTCGACGCTGAGGAAGGTGCGCCAGGGCTCGCCCTGCTCGGCCGTCGCGGCCATCGCCATCTCCGCGTACGACTGGCCGGCCTCGTCCCGTAGTTCGGCCGGCAGGAAGTGCTCCACGATGAGCTCGCTGCCCGGTGCGAAGCCGCTGACGGCGGCCAGGGTGCGGCCGATCGCCTCCCGGGTGAGGTACATCGTGACCCCGAGCCAGCTGACCAGCGCGGGCCGGCCCGGATCGAAGCCGGCCCGGACGAGACGGTCGGTCAGCGACCGGGCGCCGTCCCGCTCGAAGTCGACGGGGACGAAGACGGCCGATGGCGGCACGGCCGTGCCCGTCGATGCCAGCAGGTCCCGCTTCCACGCCTGGGTCGCGGGCTCGTCGACCTCGAACACCGTGACGGGGTGGGCCAGTTCGGACCGGTAGGCGAAGGAGTCCAGCCCGGCGCCGAGGATCACGTACTGGTCGAGGCCCCGGGCGGCGAGCGCGGCGAGCCGGTCCTCGGTGTAGCGGCTGCGGGTGGTGACCGTCGTGCGCGTGCCGCAGAGCAGGGGGTGCTCACCGAAGGAGCGGTGGTAGCCGAGCAGTTCCTCCGCGCGCTCACCCAGGAGGGTCCGCGCCAGGGGATCGGCGAAGATCGCGGGGGAGTCGTCGACGAGGAGATGTGCCGCGCGCGCCGCGGCTGCCATGAGGGCCGTGCGGCTCGGCTGTCCGTTGTTCACCATGACATCGGAGCGTACCGGCCAAATCTGACATCATATCACAGATAGGAATATTTCGGAAGGCCCATCCGGTGATGATCCGGCAACGAAGGGCGGCTCGCCGTCCCGTTCCAGGGTGGGGTGGATCGTGAATCCCGGCGGCCCGTGCGGTGTGACCTGGGGACTGATGGAGCATCAGAGACCACTCGCGTCACGACCCTTGACGCCGCCACCGGTCCCGGCCGCATAGTGGTGATTGGTCTGGACCAGCGACTGGATTGGTCGAGACCACAACGGGAGGAGAACCACCATGCGCCGTTCCACCTGGAGCAGGATCGCCGTGATCGCGGCAGCACCGCTGCTCGCCTTCGCGGGCGCCACCGCCGCTCAGGCCCACTCGCCGCTGAACACCAGCTCGTACACGGTGTGGGACACCACCGGCACCTGCTCGATCTACGTGCACTTCTACTACAACAGCCACTGGTTCGTGGAGTACGACCTGACCAACCACAGCAACGGCACCGTCGGTTGCGCGGCCGGGGCCTACACCAGCGACCAGGGCTACGTCGGCGGCATCACCGGCGGCGGGTTCTCGACCAACGACGACGGCTCCCGCTGGGTGCAGCCCTACGTCCAGCGGGTGGGCAACTCGTCCACCACCGTCTGGGGCGCCAACCGCTAGTACCTCTCGCGCGGCAGGGCCCGGACGGTGCACCGTCCGGGCCCCTGCCGCGCGGAGCGGCGGCCGGGGCCCACGGGGAGGCGGTCGGCCCCGTGGGCGCACTCCGACCGTGGTCGGCGGGCTCACCGCCGGAAGGTGACGTGGTCGGACGGGCGGCCGCGCACCTTGCCCGCCCGCCACTTCGCCGGCGTGGCCCGGACCGTGGGGTCGGGGTCGGCGGCGAGGCGGGCGCGCTGCTCGGTCGTCCACACCTCCGGTCTGCCGGGTTCCCTCACCGGCCCCGGTGTCAGGGTCGGCCGGCCGGGACGGCTTCCGGGTGTGGGGTGCGCAGGGCGGCGCGGGCGGCTCGGCGCTGGTCGGCCTCGGCGGGGTCGAGGACCGGGACGGCCGCCAGCAGGCCGCGGGTGTAGGGGTGTCGGGGCGCGCCGTAGACCTCCTCGACCGTGCCGAGCTCGACTATCCGGCCCTGGCGCATCACCGCGATGCGGTCGCTGACCTGCCGGACCACCGCCAGGTCGTGCGCGACGAAGACCAGGGTGAGGCCCAACTCCCTTTGCAGGTCCGCGAGCAGGCGCACGATCTGGGCCTGGGTGGAGACGTCCAGCGCGGAGACCGGTTCGTCGCAGACGATCAGCTTGGGGCGCGGGGCCAGCGCCCGGGCGATGCCGACCCGTTGGCGCTGGCCGCCGGAGAACTCGTGCGGATAGCGGCCGTACCAGTCGGGGTGCAGGCCCACCCGTTCCAGCAGCTCGGCCACCTCGCGGCGGACCGTGCGGTCGTCGGCGCCGTGGGCGCGCAGCGGGTCGGCGACCGACTCGCCGATGCTGCGGCGCGGGTTGAGCGAGGAGACCGGGTCCTGGAAGATCATCTGCAGGTCCCGGCGCAGCGGGCGCAGGCGGCGCTCGCTGCACCGGGTGAGGTCGGTGCCCTCGAAGTGGATCCGGCCGGAGGTGGGTTCGAGCAGCCGGACCATGAGGCGGCCCAGGGTGGTCTTGCCGCTGCCGCTCTCGCCCACGATGCCGAGCGTCTCGCCCCGGCGGACGTCCAGGCTGACGCCGTCCACCGCGCGCTGCCGCTCGCGGCGGCGCAGCAGCCCGGACCCGCCGGCCCGGGCGGGGGCCGGGTAGTGCCGGTGCAGGTCGGTGACGGTCAGCAGGGCGTCCGGTGTGCCGGGGACGCCCCCGCCGGGCACCGTGTCCCGGTCGGGCACCGCGTCCCCGCCGGGCACAGCGCCCCCGCCGAGTGCCGCCGGTCGCTCGCGCACGCTGTCCAGCCGTGGCACGGCGGTGACCAGCTCCCGGGTGTACGGCGCGTCCGGTGCGCCGAGCACCCGCGCGACCGGGCCGTGCTCCACCTCCCGCCCGCCGCGCATCACCAGCACCCGGTCGGTGTTGCCCGCGACCACTCCCAGGTCGTGGGTGACCAGCAGCAGCGCCATGCCGGTCTCGGCGCGCAACTCGTGCAGCAGGTCGAGGATCTGCGCCTGCACGGTGACGTCCAGCGCGGTGGTGGGCTCGTCGGCGATCAGCAGGCGCGGCGAGCAGGCCAGCGCCATGGCGATCAGGGCGCGCTGGCGCATCCCGCCGGAGAACTCGTGCGGGTGGGCGTCGGCGCGCCGGGCCGGGTCCGGGATGCCGACCCGGTCCAGCACCTCGACGGCGCGCTGGCGCGCCGCCCGGCGCGAGGAGCCGGTGTGCACCCGGTGCACCTCGGCGATCTGGTCGCCGATGGACCAGTAGGGGTCGAGCGCGGAGAGCGGGTCCTGGAAGACCATCGCCGCCCGGGCGCCGCGCAGCGCCCGCAGTTCGGCCGGCGAGGCGGTGAGCACCTCGGTGCCGTCGACCCGGATCCGGCCGGTCACTTCGGCCTCGCCGCCGTGGTGCAGGCCCAGCAGGGCGGCGGCCACCGTGCTCTTGCCGGACCCGGACTCGCCCACCAGGGCGAGCGACTCGCCGGCCGCCAGCTCGAAGGAGAGGCCGTCGACGGCGGTGACCGCTCCGGTGGCGGTGTGGAAGGCGACCCGCAGGTCGCTGACCTCGACCAGGATCCCGGAGGGCGCGGCCGGTGGTTGGTGCTGCGTCATGCCAGGCTCACCCTCGGGTCGGCCAGTGCGTACAGGAGGTCCGCGGCGGCGTTGGCGATCACGATGAAGAACCCCGCGAACAGGGTGACGCCGACCACGATCGGCAGGTCGATCTGGTTGACCGACTGCACCAGCAGGCGGCCCAGCCCGTCGAACCCGAAGACCGACTCGGTGAGCATCGCCCCGCCGAGCATCGAGCCCACGTCGATGGCGAGCAGGGTCAGCACCGGGACCAGGGCGCCGCGCAGGGCGTGCCGCACCACGATCCGGCGCTCGGTGAGCCCGTAGGCGCGGTTGGTCCTGATGTGGTCCTCGGCGAGGGTCTCCAGCATGCTGCTGCGGGTCATCCGGGCGTAGCCGGCCGAGACGATCAGGGCCAGCGAGAGCCAGGGCAGCACCAGGTTGGCGGCCCACTGCACCGGGTCGTCGGTGAAGGCGGTGTAGCTGGGGAAGGGCAGCCACTGCAGGTAGGCGCAGAAGACCATCATCAGCAGCAGGCCGATCAGGAAGACCGGGGTCGACATGCCCGCCAGCGTCAGCGCGGTCAGGGCGCGTTCGGACAGGCGCCCGCGGCGCAGCGCGGAGAGCAGGCCGGTGCCGACGCCCAGGACCAGCCAGATCACCATCGCGCCCAGCGTGAGCGAGAAGTCGACGGGCAGCCGCTGGGTGATCATCTCCAGCACGGGCTGGTCGGACTGGAAGGAGTAGCCCAGGCACGGCGCCGCGCACTGCGTGAGGTCGGTGCCGGAGTCGAAGGTGCGTCCGGCGAACAGGCCGCGCAGGAAGTCCGCGTACTGCTCCCAGACCGGCAGGTCGGTGCCGAGCTTGTGCCGCACGACGGCGAGCCGGGTGCCGTCGCAGCCCTTGCCGCAGACCAGCACGGCCGGGTCGTGCGGGGCGGTGTAGAAGACCAGGTAGACGACGGCCGACATGACGAGCAGCACCAGCGCGGTGCTGACGGCGCGGCGCAGCAGGAAGCGGATCATGCCGGCACCCCCGGGGTCCGGTTCTTGCCGCGCCGCCGGTCGATCCCGGCGCGCAGCCGGGACTTGGCGCGCGGGTCGAGCGCGGTGCGCACGCTCTCACCGAGGACGGTGAAGGCCAGCACGGTGACGAAGAGCAGCGCCGCCGGCAGCAGCACGTAGGACGGGTCGGCCTGGAACCAGTTGGTGGCGCTGGAGAGCATCTGGCCCCAGGACGGGGTGGGCGGGCGCACCCCGACGCCGAGGAAGGAGAGCCCGGCCTCCTGGGCGACGTTGGCCGGCAGTTGCAGCACGCCGTAGGTGATCACCGGGGCCGCCAGCGCGGGCAGCACCTCGCGGCGGGCAACCCGCCAGCGCCCGGAGCCGGCGAGCCGGGCCGCCGAGACGTGGTCCAGGCCGCGCAGGGTGAGCACCTGGCCGCGCACGATCCGGGCGGTCTGGCCCCAGCCGAGCACGCCGATGACCAGCATCAGCAGCAGCGGGCGGGGGAAGGAGGCGGGCACCACGGCCATCAGCGAGACCGCGAAGACCAGCGAGGGGAAGGCGATCACCAGGTCCATCGAACGGCTGATGACGGTGTCGGCGAGCCGGTTGCCCAGTCCCGCCGCGAGGCCGATCAGCACGCCCAGGGCAAGCTGCACGACGGTGGCGCCCAGCGAGACGGAGAGCGAGATCCGCGCGCCGTAGGCCAGCCGGGCGAGCACGTCGCGCCCGGTGCCGGGCTCGACGCCCAGCCAGTGCCGGGCGCTCGCGCCGCCGAAGGGGCCGATCGGCACGCCGCCGGTCGCCGAGTCGATCAGGTCGTTGTGGTAGGTGGTGGCGTCCTGCCCCTCCAGCGCGGAGATCAGCGGAGCCGCGAGGGCCAGCAGGACGAGCAGGGCGAGCACCGCGCCCGCCGCGGTGGCGGCGCGGTCGGCGCGCAGCCGCCGCCAGAGCTGGTGGCGCTGGGGCCGGGGCCCGGCGCCGCCCTCCCGGGGGAGGGCGGCACCGGACCCGGCGGGGGGCGTCGAAGAGGTGCTCACGGTGTCGGGATCCCTCTACTTCACCGAGATGCGGGACAGGTCGTAGAGACCGTTCCACTGGCTGACGTAGGCGTTCTTGACGCCCTTGCCGTAGAGCCGCTCGTAGATCGGGTGGTACAGCGGCACGGTGTAGGCCTGCCGGCCGAGTTCGGCGTCGAGCGCGCCCCAGGCCCTGGCGGCCTGCGCCGGGTCGGTCAGCTTGTTGGCGGCGTCGATCTCCGCGTTGACCTGCGGGTCGTTCAGCTGGGCGGAGTTGTAGTTGCCGCCGTCGGTGAGGATCTGGCGGCCGTCGAAGATCGGCGCCAGGAACGGGCCGCCGGAGGGCCAGTCGGCGCCCCAGCTGGCCAGGAAGAGGCCGGGCTCGGTGGCGGGCTTCTGGTACTTGGTCTGGTAGTCGTCGTCGGCGGTGCCTTCGAGCTTGACGGTGATGCCGGCCTTGCCCAGGGCCTGCTGGACGGCGGCCGCCACCTCCGGCCCGCTGCCGTCGCCGGTCACCGTGGAGTGGCTCAGGGTGATGGTCAGGCCGCTCGGGTAACCGGCCTGCGCCAGCAGGTCCTTGGCCTTGGCCGCGTCGCCGCTGCGGCCCGCCGGGAAGTAGTCGTAGGGCGCGTATCCGAAGGCGGGCTGGTCCGGCAGGAAGGTGGTGGCCGGCTTGGCCACCGCGCTGCCGCCGACCGCGTTGATCACCGACTCGCGGTCGATGGCGTAGGAGATCGCCTGGCGCACCCGCACGTCGTCGAAGGGCTTCACCGTCGGGTTGAAGGCCAGGTACTGGGTCTCGCCGAAGTAGCCGGTGACCACCCGCTTCTTGAGGGCCGGGTCGCCGGCGAGCCTGGCCAGCACCGAGGCGTCCACGTTGCTGTCACTGGTGACGGCGTGGGCGTCGTCGCCGGTGCCGGCGGCCAGCCGCTGGTTGATCACGGAGGTGTCGAGGCCGGAGGTGACCTGGACCCTGTCCGGGCAGGCGAGTCGCTGGTCGTCCAGGGCGCGCGACCAGTGGGGGTTGCGGTCCAGCACGATGCTCTTGCCGCCGTCGTTGCTGACGACCTTGTAGGGGCCGGAGGAGACCGGGTGCTTCTGGTAGGCGGTGCCGGTGTCCTTGTCCCTGGGCACCGGGGCGAACTGGGTGGCGGTCGCCAGGAAGGGGAAGTCGCCCTCGGGCTTGCGCAGTCTGAAGATGATGGTGCTGTCGTCCGGGGTCTCGATCGAGGCCAGCTCGCCGCCCTTGTACGGGCCCTGGTAGTCCTCGCCACCGACCAGCCAGTCGCGCAGGTAGGGCGGGCCGCCCGGCAGCTCGGGGGCGAAGGAGCGCTCCAGGCCGTACTTGACGTCGCCGGACCGGATCGGCGTGCCGTCCTCGAACGTCAGGCCCGACTTGAGGTGGTAGGTCCACACCGTCGCGTCCGCGTTCGGCTCGCCGGTGTCGGTGGCCAGGTCCGGCACGACCTTGGCGCTGTCGGGGCCGTCGGTGGTGTGGTTGCGCGTGGTGAGTGTGCGGAAGACCAGCGTGGGCACCTTGCCGCCCCCGGAGGTGTACAGCTCCGCCGGGTCGAAGTTGCCCTGCCCGCGGTGGTTGAGCACCGTCAGGGTGCCCCCCTGGCAGGCGTTCGGGTCGAACGCGGCGGCGGCCGTCGAGGTCGTGCCCGCTCCGCCGCAGGCCGCGGTCAGCCCGGTCAACAGCGTGACGACGGCAGCCGCGAGGGCGGCCCTGCTCTTGGTCATGATGGCCTCTTGGGGATGCGCGTAGGGGACCGCCGGTGCGGCTGCCTACGAAGGGGGGCGGAAAGGGGCACGACGGGGATGGTCGCGGCGGACGCCCGCGCACCGGTCCCCCGGGGGGACGGGCAGCGGGCGGCACGGGGCCGCGTGGGAGGAAGGTGCACCACGAGGACGGCCCGGGGGCCGCGTGGTCAGCGCCTGGGCGTCACCGACATCGACAGGTGACGTCGTCCGGACAGACCGGGGGCATGCCGAACCGCGCCGGCACATGGGCGGCGCGAGAGCGGGATGGACCGGTCAGGGACATGAGTAAAACTTTGAGCTTCTATAAGAAAATAGTCAAATCCCTCGTCGAAGGTGGAACAAAAAGGGACAAAGGGTACTGCAGCAAGCTGCCATGACTCGAGCGCGGCTTGACGGCCCGGCCGGTGCAGTTTGCTGCCACCGAGGCGCCCTTGCCGCGGGTGAAGTCCCGGTCGCAGGATGGCGATCACTCCAGGTTTCCCGCTCGCCGCCAATTCGCCGCGATCACGGGTGAGTTCGGCAGGGGGCCCGGCGGCCTGGAGCACTCCGTAGGTCCCGAGTGAGACTCAAGTGAAGGACGGTGTGCCATGAGCGTGGACTTCGCTCTGTTCGACCTGACCGAGCTGGCCGTACTGGACGCGGCCGACCTGGACGTCCCCGCGCTGCGGGCGTCCCACACGGCGCGCTTCGCCGACGACATGGACGAGCTGATCAGCAAGTCGCTGGTCGTGGAGCCGGCCTGCTGTTCCTGCTCCTCGTCGGTCTCCTGCTGCTGCACGGGCGTTGCCTGAGGCTCGGCGTTCGACCCGCGGTGCCCGTGGCCCTGAGGCCGGCGCCGCTCGCAAGCCCTAGCCCGGCAGGACCGGGCCGGCCCTGCGTGACCCTGCTCCAGCTCACTGGAGGCGGGGCACCGCGTTCCACCTGGAGTCACCATGAACCGACTTGGACCAGGTCAGGCCACGTACCCGCACCACCCGGCGACACCCGGGCAGTCGACCCGATGACCGACACCGCACCTCCCGCGGCGGCTGCGACTGCCGCAGCGGCCACGGTGGTTGGAACCGTCCCGCACGGCGGAGCCGGCACGTCCCCCGCGGTGGCCACCGGCCCGGCCGGCCTCGCGGACACCGTGCTGCTGCGCGTCAACCCGCTGTCCGGCCGACGCCTCGGAATGCCCGAACTGGTCACGGCCGTGGAGGCGTTGACGCAGGCCGAGCAGCTCTGCGGCTCGCTCGCCGAGGCCGCGCGCGCCGAACTCTTCGACCTCGCCGCGACGGCCACCGGCCGGGACCTACAGGCCGTTCTCGAACTGAAGCGCGCCGTCCACAACCACCGCGCCCCCAAGGCGTCGGCCGGCGGCCGCAGTTGGCCCGCCGCCACCAGTGCCTGGCTGGCGGCCTGGCAACGCATCGCCCTGGCGCGCGGTGTCCTGACCTCCGGCTACGAGACCTGCCTGGCCGGGGAACGGGCCGCGCTGGCCGAGACCGTCGCCGCCGAGCCCTTCCAGCTCTCGCTGGCCCTCACCTCACCCCAGGTCCTCGACGCGGTGCGCCGCTACGCGCGCTCGGCGGGCCGGCCCTCCAAGGCGGACCGCAAGTCCGAACGGGGGATCCTGCAGCACCTGGCCCGCGCGATGGTGCGCACCTCGCCGCTGGCCCGCCTCACCGCGGTCGGCCTCGCCGGCTGGTCCGAGCAGGGCGTGCCGCTCGACCGGGTGGTCTTCCAGCGCCGCCGGGCGAACCCGCTCCTCTCGGTGGACCGGGTGTCGTTCGCCCAGTTGGTGACGGGCCTGCTGCCGGCGGCCGAGGCGGGCGAGGCCGGTGAGGCGGACACGGCGGACACGGCGGGCACGGTGAGCGGTGTGGACCGGGTGATGCAGAACCCCTCGCTCCGCAGTACGGCGGACGCCGTCCGCTTCCGCCGGCGCGAGGGCGACCAGGTCCGGGTGCTCGCCACCCCGCTCACCGCCCACCTGCGGAGCCTGCTGGAGCTGACCGCCCTGGGCCCGGTGGCACCCGCGGACCTGGGCCGCGCGCTGGCCCGGCGGCTGGGCTGCACCGACGAGCAGGCCGAGCGGATGGTCGAGGCCGCCTGCGATGCCCAGATCCTGCTCTCCGGGCCGGCGTTGGACGAGCAGGCGACGGACCCACCGGCCGCCGCCCGCGCGCTGCTGGGCGGCCGCGCCCCGGTCGTGGACGAGGAACTGGCCCAGCTGTCCGCCACGTTGGAGCGGCTCGCCACGGCCACCGTGCCCGAACGGGTGGCCCTGCTGAGCCGGCTGGAGGCGACCGAGCGACGGCTGAACGCGCTCACCTCGCGTCCGGGCCGGCTGCGGATCAACGAGGACTACCAGCTCAACCCGTTCGAGGTCTCGCCCGCCGGCTACCGGCAGGCGCTCGACGACCTCGCCGAGGCCACCGAGTTCATCTCGCTCTTCGACCGCCACCACGAACTGCGGGCGCTGGCCTGCACCCTGTTCGTGGACCGCTTCGGCGCCGGCGCCACGGTCCCGCTGCTCGACCACGCCGCCGAGCTGGTCCACGCGGTCCTCGGCCGGGAGGCCCGGATCGAGGACCGGGCCAGGGAGTTCGGCCCGCGCGACGGCTCGCTGCCGCGCCTGCTGGAGCTGCGCGCCCGCGCGGTGCGCGCGGTCGCCGAGCGGATCGCCCGGCACCGCACCGAGCGGCCGCGGGCCGAGGAACTCGCGCTGGAGTCCGGCCTGCTGGCCGAGTTGGCGGCCGCCCTGCCCGAGCGGTTCCGGCGCTCGGCGGCCTCCTACGGGCTGCTGGTCCAGCCGGTCGGCGGCCGGCTGGTGCTGAACGGCTGCTACCCCGGCCACGGCCAGCTGGGCATGCGCTTCCTCGGCGCGGACCGCGAACTGGGCGGGCGGGCCGCCGAGTCGGTCGCCCGCCGGGCCGCCGCGCTGTTCTCGGCGGACGGCGCCGAACCGCGCGAGGACCGCGAGCTGCACGGCGTCAACATCAACCACCGGATCCCGCTGCTGGAGCGGAGCGTCACCCCCGAGGAGTGGCTCGGGATCCGGCTGGCGCACGACCCGGTGCTCGACGAGTTGCTGCTGCTGGACGCGGACGGCGTCCGGGTGCGTCCAGTCACGCTGGGGATGCGCTGGCCGGACCTGCACCCGGCCCCGCTGCGCCTGGCCACCTGGCTGGCCGACACCAGCCGGGTGATGGTCGAGTCCCTCGGCTGGGAGGCGGCCCCCACCGGGGACGCGCCGCCGCCGGAGCGGACCGTGGCCACCCCCCGCCTGACGGTGGGGCAGGTGGTGCTGCAGCGCCGCCGCTGGTACCCCGGGCCCGACTTCCCGGCCGCCCCCGGACCCGAGGGGCCGGCCGGCCACCTGGTCGACCTCACCGTCTGGCGGGCGCTGTCCGGGGTACCGGACGAGGTCGTGATCAAGACCGGCTTCGACGCGGTGGCCGTCGCCCGCAGCATGGCGACCGGCGCCCAGCCGACGAACCGGCGGCCGACCAAACCGCAGTACGTCGACCTGGCCAGCGCGTTGGGCGTCCGCGCGCTTCCCCGGTTCCTGGACCGCCGGCCCCCCGGCAGCTACCTGGAGGAGGCGCTGCCCGGCGTGCGCCGCGGGCGCCACGCCGTCGAGTGGGTCATCGAGCTCGACCGCCCCGCCGGGGCCCGATTCCAGCCGAGGAAGCCATGAGAGTCAAGCTCCGTCCGGACGCGCACTGCGCCCCGGTGCCGCAGGGGGTCTACTGGATCCGCGGTGACCGCTCGTTCGTGCTGTCCGGCCCGCCCGCCCTCTACACCGTCGTCGACGACCAGCTCGACGCCCTGCTCGCCGGGACGAGCGTGGACGCGATGGTGGCGGCGGCCGGCGACGAGCGCGCCCGGCCGGTCCTCGACCACGTGCTGCGCGCGCTGGTCGCCCAGGACGTGCTGATCGACCTGGACGCGGTGCAGGGTCCGCTGCCGGACGAGCGGACCGCCCGGGAGCACGCCGCGCTGCTCGGCTACCTGGAGGCGAACTGCGCCGAGCCCTACCGGGCCTTCGCCGCCGTGCGGGCCGCCCGGGTCGCGGTCGCCGGCGGGGGACCGGGGGCCGAGGCGGCGTGCCGCGGACTGGCCGCCAACGGTGTCGGCGAGAGCGACCGGCTCGACCTGCCGGGCGCGGCGGGCCCGCTCGCGCCGGGGACGGTGGTGGTGCTGATCGACGACCACGACGCGCCGCTGGACCTGCTCGCCACCGCGGCGCTCCTCGCGCCGGGCACGCCGGTGCTGCCGGTGGCCGCCGGGGCGGACCTGGCCCTGGTCGGTCCGGTCTGCACGACCGCCCAGGAGCTCCGGGCCTTCCAGGCCGTCCGGGCCCGCGCCGCCGACTGGCAGCGCGGCGGGGCGGAGCCGGCCGCGCCGCGCCCGATCAGCGCGGTGCTCGCGGGTTCCCTCGCCGCCCACGCGGTGCTGGCCCATCTGGCCGGGACCGGGGGCGAGGAGCGCACCGCGACCCTGGTGCACGGCCACGCGGCGCGGACCCGGCTCGTTCCGGTGCCGGACGCCGCGCTCGGACCGGCCTGGCAGCTGGTGGACCCGGGTGAGGCACTGGCCGAGGCGCCGGTCGAGGCCGAAGGCGCGGCTGACAGCACCGACGGCACGGAGGGCGCCGACGACCCGCAGCCGTTCCACCTCGACGCCGCGCTCACCTCCCGGTGGACCGGTCTCGGCCGCTGGGGCCGCGACCTCGACCTGCCGCAACTGCCCGTCAGCCTGGTCACCGTCGCCGCCGTGGCCCGCGCCACCGTGGCCGGCGCCGCCGACACGCCGTTCACCGCTGCCGAGGGCCCGCACTTCCTGGGCTGGGGCCGCGACCGCGTAGGTGGTGTTCGCCATGCCGAAGGCGGCGGCCTGGTCGTTC
>NZ_BAAALF010000175.1:0-5142 GCF_039528135.1 Kitasatospora nipponensis
GCCACGGCCTGACTGTCAGCTCAACCATGCTGTCCCCTCCCTGCGCTGGTCTGACATCAAGTCAGCATGCCCATGTGCCGCCGGACAAGACCACGCCAGGCCAACCGGATCAGCCAAGGCCAGTAGGGCATCCCCGGAGACGATCGGGGGAACGAGGAGGGATGAGTAAAAACCTTCTCTACGGGTTCAAGGCGCCGCGCACAGCGCGGCGCGGCACTCGCCCGGCCGGCCGCCGTCGCTCCTGTCTTCGCCCCGCTCCGGCGCCCGGCCGGCGGTGCCGCAGGGAGCGGCAGAGAGAAGCATGGGGCTCCGCCCCAGACCCCGGCCCTCTCTCGGAGGGGGAGGCGGGCAGGCGCGACGGTGCAGCGCCGATGTGGCGAGGTGGTGGGTCGCGGGGCGGCCCCCTCCTCGACCGGACACCCAAGGGCGTACCCGGAACCTCCAGGGGCCGCCAAGGCCAAGCGCAAGCGTCACGGCGTGAGCCTTGGCGGCCCCTGGAGAACCCGGGTGCGGCGAAGCTGCCCGATCGAGGAGGGAACCATCCCGCTCAGCGAGGAGCTTGCCGGCGGCGCAAGTTGTGCCTGTCGCAGAGCGCGGAAAACCCCTTCGCTGCAGGCATAGGTCGGGCAGACTGGCGCAGTGAATGCGTCATGGGGATATCTGATAGGCGCTGCCGTAACCGGTCTCAGCCTGCTGTTCAATCAGTGGAGATCGGACCGACGCGAGCAGGCGCGCATCGCACATGAGCGGGCTCAGGTAGCGGCTCAGTGGCAGAAGAGCAGGGAGGAGGAGCGGGAGCGCTGGGCACGCGAGGACGCTCGACGATGGGTGCTAGAGCGGCGCCAGGCCTCGGTTGAGCTGCTCGGCAGGCTCGAACCGTGGGTCCAAAACCTGCGTAGATGGGCTAATCCGTACCCTCTTGACTCTAAAGAGCAGATAGCGGAGGAGCGGCGTGCTCTCCGCGCATTTGACTGGCAAGAGGCTTCTACTGGCGTGCACTCCGCCTGGGCCATTCTGGAGATCGTTGGATCTGACGAGCTTCGACAGTCGTACCAATCTCTTGTAGCTCAGATGTTTGCCACGCAAGCGTTCGTTGTTGGCACCTTCGAGCAGGAACAAGCTGATCGCATGGTTGCTGTTGTGAACGAGAGGTATGGCAACCTTCTAGATGCTATTCGTCATGATCTTGGTGTCATAGGGGGACGCGAGATGGCGAAGGCTGGTGACGGGGAGGCATGGACGATCGAGGGGCCAGCGGCTAGCCGCAGCCAACTCCCGTCGGGCGACTGAGGGCCGTGCCACATCCGTGCCAGATCGAGCGGTACGTAGCGGTCAGTCAGGTGGTCGGCGGCGACTGTCTCCAGAGGTAGGCAACGTGGGCTATCCGCAGCTCAGAGCGGGTGGCCCACGCCAAGCCTTACAAAGCAGATGTCGGCGGTTCGAAACCGTCCGCGCCCACCAGCAAAGATGCCCCGCAGCGATCACGCTGCGGGGCTTTTGACTGCGGTGACTGACACCAGCGGCTGATGTCGGCCCGCCGGGCGGCGCCCCTTCAACAGGCGGTCCGTGTGCCCGAGCGCCTCCCGCCGGGATGGCCGGCAGGCGCGAAGGTCACCGGACGAAGCCGCTCCACCAGCCGCGCGCTACCGTTTGGCGTGAGACCGGCCGCAGCCTTGAACGAGCGTGTCACCGTCCACGGCGGCGCGAGGAGCATCACCGGGGGAGGAATCGCACGCTGTGGGACTCAGTAGGCAGGTCACAGACTTGGACCACCTGAATCACCACGACTCGTGGGTTCTGTTCGGAGTGGCGGGGGCGATCACCCTGGCCCTGATCGCATACGTCATCAACTTTCGTGGAGTGGCGTACAAGATCTCGGTTCGTGGGATGGGTCCGGAGCACCGCCACTACCGCCTGGGGGTCGCCTGGAATCGAGGAGTGTCCGCCCTCTTCGCGGTCATCGGCGCCTTCCTCACCGCCAAAGGCCTGCGTAGTGCTCTCGGCTAGCCGGCCCACCATCCACTCCTTCCCGGCCGCCTCGCGCGCCGCTGCCCGACGGGTGGCGGTTCGACCGGCGAAGTGTCAGTCTCCGGCTCCGTCCGTCGGATGAACCGGCCGACGGCGCTGTCCGGACCGTCGTGCCCGACGATCTCAGGGACGCGGATTTAGGCCGCTTGCGCCTCCACCCGTGCGGACCGTTCGTGGGCGAGTGAAACTGGTGCCGCTCTCGGGGTCTGCGACTGGAGGTACGTGATGGGAAGCGCTGGTGCGGCTGACGCAGGAGATGACCTGGCGGTGGGGCGGACCAACCGCAGCGAGGAACGCACGATCCTGGTCGCCAAGGATGCCGCGCCCGACGGCTACCAGGCGAACTTCGTGCTCTCGGTGTCGTCCGAGAACGACGGGCTGCCGCGTGGAGGGGCGGAAGGTGTGGACGCGATCCTGGCCACGGGTACAGCCGTCGTGAGCACGAGTGCCGTGACCGTGCCGGCAGCCAACGGACTGGTAGGGCGAGGAGCGAACGGCGTGGTGGGGTATGTCCACGCCGCAGCCCGGAGCCAGAGCCACGAACAGAGCGTGCAGGCCGGGGTGCTGGGAACCGGCGGAGCGGACAACCCCGGGGTCTTCGGTCAGGGAAGCTACGGGGTGATCGGATACTCGGCCGGGGTTCCCCGCGACCTGAACTGGGAGCTCCA
The DNA here is from genome assembly GCF_039528135.1 of Kitasatospora nipponensis. Lineage (NCBI taxonomy): Bacteria > Bacillati > Actinomycetota > Actinomycetes > Kitasatosporales > Streptomycetaceae > Kitasatospora > Kitasatospora nipponensis. Next base: position 2,697 of record NZ_BAAALF010000175.1, read on the forward strand.
GAACACCGGCGGAGTGTCCGGCCGGTCGAACGGCTTCGGGGTGTGCGGCAAGGGCGACGGTGGCGGAGTGTTCGGGTTCGCCCCCGGCGACGCCGCCGGGGTGCGCGGAGACACGGAGGCCGGCTGGGGCGTGCACGGACGCTCCGCCTCGGGCAACGGAGGCGTCTTCGAGTCCCGCAGCGCAGCGCAGTTGATGCTGTTGCCGAACCCGACCGACCGCTTGGACCCGGAGGAGCCGCTGACCCCCAATGCCGTGCCGGTCGGCGGGCATGATCGATTCGGTCCCAAGCTTCCCAAGGGTGGCCAGACCGGTCAGCTTGCAGCTCTCCAGGACGCCGGGACCGGCCACTGCACGCTCTGGCTGTGTGTGGCCGATCCCGACCCCGCTACGGCGACAGCTGCTACGTGGGCGCAGGTGCTCGTCGGAAGCCCGTTCAAGGGACGCGGATAGCGGGGGTCTGCCGGGCCCGCGGAGCACGGGCGTGCGGGAGTCGGGTCCCGCACGAGTCGCCCGGTCACGCCTGCTTCGGCGCGCGCGGCGGGCCCCAGCGGTCCCGCACGTCGTCTCCCCGGTACTGCGGCAGCTCCTCGATCCGGACCGGGCCCGGATAGTAGACATCGGTACCCGGGCCGAACATCTCCTCACCCTCGAGGTAGCGGTACAGCCATTCGGCGAACCCCATGGGGAACTCGCGGAACGCACCGCCGAAAGCCGAGAGGGTCACGCAGATCCACTCACCGGACTCCGTCCGGCGGATGAACAAGGACTCCCGACGGTCGGTCACGGCGATGGGAAGCAGACCGTGGGGGCCTCCGAACCGAGGAGCGGAGCCGTGGTAGGCGGGTCCCTCCTCGGCGAACCAGTCCAGTGCGTTCAGCTGCTCCAGTTCGCCCTTCAGATGGTCGGCCAGGTTGAAGGCCGAGGTCGACGGGTGATAGAGCGTCAGGTGATGGTTCAGGCAGACCGGTGCGTACGCCACGGTGATCGCCTTGAGGTCGTCCGGCAGCTCCGTGCCGGCTGTGCCTTCCGCCTGGCTCCATGCGCCCGGCGGTGTTCGCAGCTCCTGAGCACGGCCGAGGACCTCGAAAACCAAGTCGAGGAATGACGCTCTCATCAGCCCGCCCATTTCGTGTCCGGACAGCCGCCGTTGGTGGTGCCGCGCGACCGGCTTCCACCCGGACGATACAGCGGAGGTTCGACCGGCAGTGGTGAAGCTGTCCGTCCGGCTCGGGCGCTCCGGCGGTGGAGATGCGGAGTGGGGGTGATGGTGGCGGCGGGGAAGCTCGTCATCGCCTCTGCTCGACCCGGCATCAGGAACTACTGTCGCGGGCATGGTCGAACACGATGCCCTCGGTGCCACCGGCGAGGCGTACGACGCCGTCGCCTCCGTCTATGCGCAGCGGTTTCGCGACGAACTCGGTGACAGGCCGCTGGATCGGGCGATTCTGGGTGCCTTCGCGGAGGTCGTCCGGGCGGGCGGGGAGGGGCGGGTGGCGGATCTGGGGTGCGGGCCCGGGCACGTCACCGCGCATCTGGAGGGGCTGGGGCTGGCGGCGTTCGGGATTGACGCCTCGTCCGTGATGGTCGGGTTGGCTCGCGAGGCCTATCCGGGGCTGCGGTTCGAGGTGGGCTCGATGGCCGCGCTGGACATCGCTGACGGCGCGCTGGGCGGGGTGCTCTCGCGGTGGTCCGTCATCCATACTCCGCCGCCGGAACTGCCCGTCTTCCTGGCGGAGTTCCACCGCGTGCTGGCACCCGGCGGGCACCTTCTGATCGGCTTCTCGGCCAGCGACGGTCCGTCGCACCCCACCCAGGTCTTCGACCACACGGTCGCGCCGGCCTATCGGTGGTCGCCCGATCACCTCTCCGCGACGCTGCGCGCGGCCGGGCTGGCCGAGGTGGCCCGGATGGTCCGCGAGCCCCGGGCCACCGACCGGCGGCAGTTCCAGGAGGTTCACCTGCTCGCCCGAAGGGCCTAGCCAGGCGGGTGTCGGCGTCCTGGCGGTCAGGGTGGGTGGCCTGGGGGTGCGAAGCGGGTGTCAGGACTCGTTGGAGCGGCGGCGACGAGTGACGACGAGGAGGCCGGCGCCCGCGGTGAGTGCCACGGCGGTGACGCCGAGCTCCCACGGGAGTTCGGTCCCGCCGCCGGTGGAGGCGAGCGCGGTCGTGGGGGTGGCGGTGGGGGTGCTGGTGGGCGTCGCGGTGTGCGTCGCGCCTGCGGAGTTGCCGGGGCTCGGCGTCGCGGTCGTCGGGGCGACGGCGGTCGGGCTCGCGGCAGCGGTCGGCTGGGTCGGGGCGGCCGTGCCGTTCTGGGTGGCACTGGGACTGGCGGCGGCGGCCTTGTCCTTGGCGGCGGCGTCGTACCGGCCGACGGTCAGGAACTGGTGGACGTCCTGGGCCGTCCCGTTCATGGCCTTCTGGGCGGCGGCCTTGACGCCGGGGCCG
>NZ_BAAALF010000175.1:5241-17999 GCF_039528135.1 Kitasatospora nipponensis
GGTGTTGGGGTTGGCCATGATCTGGGAGAGGGCGACCCGCTCGTCGTCCTCCTGGGCCTTGAAGCGGCCGACGGTCAGGAACTGGTGGACGTCCTGGGTCGTTCCGTCCAGGGCCTTCTGGGCGGCGGCCTTGACGCCGGGGCCGGTGTTGGGGTTGGCCATGATCTGGGAGAGGGCGACCCGCTCGTCGTCCTCCTGGACCTTGAAGCGGCCGACGGTCAGGAACTGGTGGACGTCCTGCGCCGTCCCGCTCATCGCCTTCTGGGCGGCGGCCATCAAGCCGGGGCCGGTGTGCGGGTCGGCCATGATCTGCGAGACCGCGACCCGCTCGTCGTCCTCGCTGGGGGACGGGGTCGCCGACGCGCCGGCGGCGGGCGGCTGGGTGTCATCGGCGGCGAAGGCCGACGACGGCATCAGGATGGCCGGTGCGAGTACGGCTGCGGTGAGGATCGTCGAAATACGTGACAGCTTCATCGCTGTGGGCCCACTTCCCCCGTGAAGATTGTGACTGGCCTACGATAGAGCATCCTTTGTACGCGCCATACCGGATTTTGACCTTGACCGACCGTCTTCGATCGACCCGCCGGACCGGTCCCGCGCCGCCAGGGTGCGGGTGGCCTGTGGTGTCCCGCTCTTGACGGCAGGGGACGGCCGGTGATGGCACGGGACGGCACGGCCGCAGGACCGCCCGCGCGGTGGCGGCGGGTCGGCGGGGGAGTTCAGCGGGGGAGTCAGAGCGGGGCGAAGGCCAGCAGGGCCAGGGCGGCGCCCGTTGCCGCACCGGCCAGGGCCTGCGCGCGGGTGTGGTCGCCGAGGGTCACCCGTGACCAGGTGACGGCGGCGGCCAGGACGGGGGCGGGCCAGCCGGTCGGGCCGAGGGTGTGCAGCAGCATCGCCGCCAGGGCCCCGGCGACCATGGCGTGCACCGAGATCTTCCACAGGGGCGTGACGGCCAGCAGGGTCACCGTCACGGCCAGCAGGCAGCCGGCCGCGGCCAGGAGTTCGCGGGGTGCGTGACCCAGCCGCAGGGTCGCCAGTGCCACCGCGGAGCCGGCGAGGATCACCAGGAAGACCGCCGTGCGCTGGTGCCGGTCGGCGATGTGACGGTCGGTCCAGGAGCCGCGCCGCACCCCGTGGGCGATGAACCACGCGGGCAGCAGCCCGGTGAAGACGGCGGTGAAAAGGCCCCAGGCGGCTCCGGGGGCGCCCGCCGCGCTCCAGCCGAGCATCGGCAGGCCGGCCAGCAGCAGGTTGCGGGGCTGCAGGGTGTCGGTGACCGTTCGGGCGGTCCTGGCCGGCATGGGCGTCGTCGTCCTCGGGCGGTGTGGGGGTGGTGCCGCAGCAACGGGCGGGTCGGTGGCCACTATCGCACGGGTGTCGCGCGGGGTGTTCGCGGGGAATTCAACTGGCCGTGCCCGGTCGTGAGTTCGCTGACGGAGCAGCCTGGTGGCGACGTTGACACGGTGCTGCGGCGGCCGAAAGAATGCGGCGTCGAGGCGACCTTGAACGGCCGCGGGGCGCATTCTCCCGAGGAGGAGAAAACATGGTCGACCAGGTCGACGGAGCCGGCGATCCGGCCGGCGGGGGAGTTCCCGAGGGTGTTTCCCGGGCCCGCGAGATGTACGAGCGCGATCTGACCTGCAAGTCGCTCGGGATCGAACTGCTGGAACTCGCCACCGGCCGGGCCGTGGTGCGGATGCGGGTGGCCGCGGACATGGTGAACGGCCACGGTGGCGCGCACGGCGGCTACCTCTTCCTGCTGGCGGACGCCGCGTTCGCGATGGCCTGCAACACGCACGGACCGGTGACCGTGGCGCAGGGAGCGCAGGTGCTCTTCCTGCGGCCGGTCGCGCCGGGCCAGGAGTTGACGGCCGAGGCCGTGGAGCGCGGGCGCTACGGGCGCAGCGGCCTCTACGACGTGACGGTGCGCGACGCCGAGGGCCGCCCGGTGGCCGAGTTCCGCGGGCAGAGCGCGATGCTCTCCGGTGCCGCCGCCAGGGCCGCGCAGTAACGGGAAGATGTCCCCACGTGGGTGGGCGCGCCGCCCCCCAGGCCGGCGCGCCCACCCACGTCAGGTCAGGCCCGCTCCTGCTGCCGGCGCGCGTGCGCCCGCTGGTAGGCGCGGAACCGGTCGGCCAGCAGCGTGCGGTGGGTGCGCACCGCCTCGGGCGAGTCGCGGTCCGGGCAGGCGATGGCGCCGTCCGGTTCGAGCTGGGAGAGCCAGAACTGCGACCCGTCGAAGAGGAAGTCCACGCAGAAGTACGGCACCGGGAACTTCGCCGCGAAGTACGGGACGGCCGCCGCCAGTTCCTCGGGGATCGGCACGTACTCCTTGCGCCCGCCGCGGCCGCCGTTGGCCACGTAGCCGCTGCACCGCGGGCTGCGCCGCAGGACGGTGTGCGCCCGGCCCTCCACCACGTAGACCCGGTAGTCACTGGTGTCGTCGCCGAGGTAGGGCTGGCAGACCAGCGCGGTCTCGCTGCCGGCGGCCAGGCCCGCCACGGCCCGCAGGTCCTCCAGGTTGCCTACCCGGGTGATGCCCCAACCGGCGCCCCAGCTGGCGGGTTTGACGATGGCGGGGAACGGCAGGTCGGCCCAGGCCCGCTCGTGCAACCGGTGCCCCACCTCGCGGCCGGTGGTGATCCGCACGGTCGGGACCGGCGGGACGGGCGAGTCGGCGAGGTGGAGCAGCGCCGCCATCGTGTCGTTGGCCAGGTACGAGAGTCGCGGCGGCAGCGGCAGGTGGAAGCCGACCTGCTCCAACAGGGTGTACAGCGCCACCTGGTTGACGACGTCGGGCAGCATGTACGGCAGGGCGTGGAGCTCGGTGACGAAGAGCGTGTCGGCCGGCGTGACGCTCTTCCCGTCCAGGTAGACCAGCGGGCTCTGCGGGCTCAGGCCGTCCACCGAGACGTTCTCGGGGGTGGCGAGGAGCACCTCCAGACCGAGCTCCGCGCCCACCTCCTCGTAGTCGCGCCACACCAGTTCGCGCTCCGAGGAGCGCTGGCGACCGGTGCCGCGGTCGGGGTACATCAGGCAGACCCGGCGCAGCGTGCCCGGGCCCGCCGCTGTCCCGACGGTGGCGGCCCCGGCGCCGCCGCCGCTCACTCCTCGTCCTTCGCGCCGTGCGGCGCCGCCGAGGGGGCGTGGTTCCGCGTCCACCAGCGCCGGCCGCTCTCGCCGAGCGAGGAGACCGGGTCGTAGCACGGGTAGCGGCGGCTGAGCACCGCCGGCAGGTCGGCGGCCCCGTCCTCGCGGACCTCCTGGCCGGTGCGGTAGTTCTTCGTCCAGTAGGAGATGCCGAGTTCACGGTCGTACTCGGCGACCTGGTGGACCCACCGCTTGCCCAGGTCCGGCACGTCGCAGACGATCCGCGGGGTGGCGTAGCCGGGCAGGTAGCCCATGATCTCCTCCTGCAGCCGCTGCGCCTCGTGCAGCGGGATCCGCCAGTGCTCGGCGTTGGGGATCATGTCGCAGAGGTAGAAGTAGTACGGCAGGATGTTCGCCTCGCCCTGGAGGGCGAAGCAGAGGTCGAGCAGGTCGTCCGAGGTCGCGTTCACGTGGCGCATCAGCACGCCCTGGTTGCGCACGTCGCGCACGCCCGCGTCCAGCATCGCCCGGGAGGCCTGGGCCACCAGCGGGGTGATGGACTGCACGTGGTTGGCGTGCGTGTGCACGGCCAGGTTGACCCCGCGCACGGCCGCGGTGCGGGCCACCCGGGCCATCCCCTCCAGCACCTTCGGTTGCAGCCAGTGCTGCGGCAGGCCGACCAGCGCCTTGGTGGCGAGCCGGATGTCGCGCACCGAGCCCAGGTCCAGCAGCCGCAGCAGGAAGGCCTCCAGCTGCGGCCAGGGCACGTTGGCCACGTCGCCGCCGGAGACCACCACGTCGCGCACGCTCGGTGTGCGCTTGAGGTAGTCCAGCATCTGCTCCTGGCGGTCGACGGGCCGCAGCACCAGGCGGGTCTTGTCGACCTGCGGGGTGGAGTTGCCGACCAGGTCCATCCGGGTGCAGTGGCCGCAGTACTGCGGGCAGGTGGAGACCAACTCGGCCAGCACCTTGGTGGGGTAGCGGTGGGTGAGGCCCTCGGTCACCCACATGTCCGCCTCGTGCAGCGAGTCGCGCTCGGCGAACGGGTGGCTGGGCCAGTTCGGTTCACGGTCCGAGCGGACCGGCAGCATGTACCGCCGCACGGGGTCGGCCAGGAACGCCTCGGTGAAGGCCGCCGGGGTCGTCGCCGCGTGCGGTGCCATGGTGTTCAGCATCTGCGGTGGCAGCAGCATCGACATGGTGGCGAACTGGGCCACGTCGGCGGCCAGTTCCTCGTAGAAGCGGTCCTCGAGCAGGTCGCCGACCACCGCCCGCAGCTGTCGGGCGTTCTTCACGCAGTGCGCGCGCTGCCACTGGGCGTCGCGCCACTGCGCCGTGGTCACCTGGCGCCAGCCCGGCAGCCGGCGCCAGTCGGGCTCGACCAGCTCGGTGCGCACGTACTGGTACGGCTGGCGGGCGGTGTCCTGGCTCATCGGTGCCAGCTGTCCGGGTGCGCTCATCGGTCCGGGCTGTCCGGGCGGCCCGCGAGCAGGGTGGCGAAGCGGGTGCGCAGTTCACGCTTGAGCACCTTGCCGGTGGGGCCCAGCGGGAACTCCTGCGGGGTGCGGGCGATGCGGACCGCGGCGAGCTGGGCCAGACCCGCCCCGGCGAGTGCCTTGTTGGCCGCCGCCTGCACGTCCTGCTCGCTGCTGTCGGCCGCCTCCGCCTGCAACTGGACGATGGCGATGGGGCGTTGACCGTCACCGGCAGGGCCGGGGACGCCGACCACCGAACAGTCCAGCACCAGGTCGGCGCAGTCGGCGAGCAGCACCTCCTCGATCGGCAGGCTGTAGACCGGCCCGGTGGTGGTGTCGATGACGTCCACCGTGCGGTCGAGGTGGTAGAAGTCGCCGTTCGCGTCCTTGCGGGCCACGTCGCCGGTGAGCCAGTAGCCGTTCAGTTCGAAGGTGCTGGTGAGCCGGGGGTTGTTCCAGTACCCCGGGGTGCGCGAGGGGGTGATGACGCCGAGCATGCCGACCGTGCCGTCCGGCACCTCGGCGCCGCTCTCGTCCAGCACGGCCGCCTTGGTCACGACCTCCAGCGGACGGCCCACGCAGCGGTCGTTGCGGGTGCTCTCCGGCGTGGTGACCTGGCCGAAGAGCGCCATGCCCATCTCCGAGGAGCCCAGGCCGTCGACGAACTGCGAGCCGGGCAGCGCGGCCTCCTCGGCGGCCTGCTGCGGCAGCAGCCACGGCTTGATCAGACCGGCCGGGCGCTCGCCCAGGGTGACCAGGCGGCGGATGTGGCCGTAGTGCGCCGAGTCGCCGGTGTTGAACCAGGAGTGCACCTTGGCGGCGCCGCGCACCGGCAGTTCGCCGGTGGCCAACTCGACGAAGGTGCGCGGGAAGGAGGCCACCATGGTGGGCTGGAACGCCTCCATCACGGGCTCCACCACCGAGCGCCGCCAGTCGGCCATCACCACGGTGGGCAGGCCCAGCAGGGTCGCGGTCAGGAAGTAGCTCAGCCCGCCGGCGTGGGTGTGCGGCATCAGCGACATCAGGCGGTCGGTCGGCTCGGCCGGGAAGCGCTCCATCCGGGGCTGCTTGCCGTCCCAGAACTGGCGGTGCGCCAGCATGGTCGACTTGGGCGTGCCGGTGGTGCCGGAGGAGTGGATCAGCGCCACCACGTCCTCGGGCGCGTGCCGGTAGGGGTAGACCTCGGGCAGCTCGGCCCCGGCGGCGTCGAAGGCGGCGATCTCGGCGGCCATCGTGACGAAGCGCGGGCGGCGGGTCGGGTCGCTGCGGTAGGCGGCGGCCAGCGCGGTCGGGTCGTCGGCGACGATGCCCACCACGCCCACGTGGTTGAGGTAGCGGACCATGATGTCCGGGCGCATCGCGTCGTTGACCAGGGCCGGCACGGCGCCCAGCGCGGTGAGTGCGAGGAAGTGCACCAGCGGCTCGATGCCCTCGGCCACCACGATGGCGACCGGCTCGCCCGGGCGCACGCCGTTGGCCCAGTACCAGCGGGCGTAGTCGTCGCGCATCCGGGCCAGGTCCAGCAGGCTGTGACCGCGCAGCACCACCTGGCCCCGGTGGTCGGTGCTGTGGCTGAAGGCGAAGGGCACCGCGCGGTTGGGGTTGACCGCCAGCGCGTGGTCCAGGAAGTTGCCGGCGCCCAGCGTGGGCTCGGTCATCAACTGCCGCCTGGCGGCGAGGGGGGCGATCGAGGTGAGGTCACTCATGGTGGGAACTCCCCGGGGAAACGGGCGGAATGAGGGTGGGGTGACCCGGCCGACGTGCAGATCGGCGGGTCCGCGACAGCGGCAGGGACGGAGGCGGCGAGCCGGGGACGTGGTGCGGTGCTGCCGGTCGGCAGCTCAGCGGTCGGCGAGCAGCTCGGTGACCACGCGCTGTCCGGAACGGATGGCGCCTTCCATGAGCCCGAAGAACTCGGTGCTCGTCTCGGTGCCGGCCCAGTGCAACCGGCCCTGCGGGGCGGTCAGTTCGGGGCCGCAGCGGACCCAGTCGCCGGGACCGAACAGGGCCGCGTAACAGCCGCGGCTGTAGGGCTCGTTGACCCAGTCGGTGACGTGGAAGGCGATCGGCGGCGGGAGTTGCGGGAAGAGCCGGCCGGCCTGTTCGACGGCGGCTTCCCGCTGCTCCTCGGGGGAGAGCGCGGCGAACCGGTGCGCCTCGCTGCCGGTCACGAAACCGGTGAGCACGCCGGCGCCGCCCTCGGCGGGCGAGTCGTCGACGGTGGAGAGCAGCGGACCCTGCGCGCTGACCGACCACCCGGAGAGTCCGTGGTCGCGCCAGTACGGCTGCGGGTAGACCAGGTTGACCTTGACGGCGCAGCCGCGCGCGGTCCGCTCGCCGGCCCGCGGGGAGCCGAGGGCCGGCTGGTACTCCAGCGCGTCGGCCAGCAGCGGCGGCAGGGCGATCACCACGGCGTCGGCCCGGTACTCGCCGGCGGCGGTGAGGACGGTGGCGCCGTCCGCGTCCTGGTGGATCGCGTGCACCGGCTCGCCGGTGCGCACCCGCTCGCCCAGCCCCGCGGCCAGCTGCTCGCAGAGCTGGTGCGCGCCGCCGGCCACCCGGTCCTGCTGGGCGCCGCCCTCGAAGGCGTTGAGGTAGCGCAGGCCGCCGCCCGAACGGAGGTAGAAGGCCATGTGCAGGACGGAGATGTCCGCGGGGTCGGCGGCCATCATCTCGCCCAGGAAGAGCGGGAAGAAGAGCCGGGCGTCCGGGTGGGTGAGCTGCTGCTCGGCCCACTCGGCGGCGGTGGTGGAGTCCAGCCGCTCGGCGTCCGGGCTCAGCCAGGGCGCGTCCGGGCGCACGGCGGCGGTCAGGTCGGCCAGCTGGTCGAAGAGGTCGCCCAGGGCGACCGCGTTGAGCGGCGGGAACCGGCCGGCCGCGGTGTCCTGGCCCTCGCCGAGGTCGAAGCGACTGGCGCCAGTCATGGTGGTCGGCGCGGTCTTGAGGCCCAGGCGGGCTATCAGCGCGTGGAGTTCGACGTGCCGGTCACCCAGGTAGGCGGCGCCGGCGTCCACCCAGCGCTCGGGGGCCACCTCCAGGCCGCGGGTGCGGCCGCCGACCTGGTCACGGGCCTCCAGGACGGTGACCTCGATGCCGCGCTCGGCCAGCCCGGCGGCGGCGGTCAGGCCGGCGAGGCCGGCCCCTACGACGACGACGTTCATCTGGCCGCACCCGCGATCCGGGCGGCCAGCGCCCGCGGGGTGGGGGCGAGCAGGAAGTCCTCGAAGGAGAGCTCGGTGCCCCAGCTGCGGGCGACGGCGCTCAGCACCCGGGTGGCGATCAGCGAATCGCCGCCCAGGTCGAAGAAGTCGCTGTCCTCGGTGACCTCCTCGGTCTCCAGGACCCGGCGGAAGATCGCCACGACGCCTTCGGTCTCGGCGTAGGTGTCAATGCTCATGAAAAGTTGCTCTCCTTGACCCGCTGGGGGGCCGCGTGACGCTGGTGCGAGCCCGCCCGATCGACTTTTCCGCTCGCCGTGTGGACGAGCTCGGGGACCACGGTGATGCGGCTGGGGACGAGATGGGCCGGGACGCTGGCCTGCAGGTAGGCGCGCACCCGGGCGTCGAGCCGCGCGGGCTCGGGCGGCACGAGGTCACGCGGCTCCGACGCGGGCGGCTCCGGCAGCGCGTCCGGCTCCAGCAGTGCACCCGGCTCGGCCCGGGCCGGCGTACGGCGCGGTACCACGTACGCGACCAGCGCCGCCCGGCCGGCCAGCACCACCCCGGTCACCGCGACGGCGGCGACCTCCGGGTGGGCGGCGATGTGCGCCTCGACCTCGGCGGGGTCCACCCGGATCCCGCGCACCTTGATCTCGTGGTCCAGCCGGCCCAGGTGGAGCAGCAGCCCGTCGGGGGAGCGGCCGACCCGGTCGCCGGTGCGGAAGTAGCGCTCGCCGTCCGGCAGCGGGGTGCCGAAGCGGGCGGCGGTCGGCTCGGGCAGGTCCCGGTAGCCCAGCGCCAGGGCCGGTCCGCCGATCAGCAGTTCACCGTCCTCGCTGACGCGTTCGCGCACGTGGGGCAGGGCGCGGCCGATCGGCACCTGCCCGGTCAGCGCCCACGGCGCGGCGAGCGGCGGGACCAGCGGGCCGTACAGGTCGACGGCGTGGGTGATCAGCGTGGTCTCGGTGCAGCCGTAGGTGTTGAGCAGGCGGATCCGGCCGGTGTCCAGGGTGCACCAGTCGGCCAGCCGGCTCGCCTTGACCGCCTCGCCGCCGATGATGACCAGCCGCAGGCAGTCCGGCAGGGCGAGTTGGTCCTCCGTCAGGTGCAGCACCAGCTCGTGCCAGAACGCGGTGGGCAGGTCCAGGACGGTGACCTGCAGCTTCTCCACCATCCGCAGGAAGCGCGGGAAGGAGCCGCTGTGCGCCTCGTCGTCGAAGACCAGCGCGGCCCCGGCGGTGAGGGTCGGCAGGATCTCCTCGAAGCAGGTGTCCCAGTTGAGCGAGGCGAACTGCAGGACCCGGTCCTCGGGGGTGAGGCCGAAGAGCTCGCGCAGCGAGTGGACGGTGGCCGAGATGGCGCCGCGCGGGGTGACCACGGGCTTGGGAGCACCGGTGGATCCGGAGGTGAAGAGGATGTACGCGGGCGTCCGCGGGTCGAGGTGACCGCCTGCCGCCGATGCCGGGCCTGTCGGGGCGTCAGCTGGTGATACGTCAGACCATGGCAGGTCAGAGAGGGTGTGGCCGCCGGGAGTCGGCTGGTCGAGGGCCTCGTCGTGGGCCGTCAGCAGGTCGGACAGGTCCAACCCGCGCAGCCCGGACGGGTCGTCGGCGAGGCCGGCCCCGATCACCACCCGGCAACCGGCGGCGGCCAGCATGGTCTGCCGCCGAGCGGCCGGAAAGGCCGGGTCGACCGGGCAGTAGGTGCCCCCTGCCGTCAGTACCGCGAGCAGCCCGATCAGGGTCTGCGGCTCATGGGTGGCGTGCACGGCGACCGTGCCGGGGTCGGGACCCAGGCGCAGGGCTGCCGTACGGACCACGGCGTGGAGCTGACGATAGCTCAATACCCGCCCATGGTGAACAACTGCCGGACGCTCCGGGTATTGTTGGACGCTTTTTGTAAAGGCGTCAAGCAAGTCGGATGCGACCGGGGTGATGCTGTCGTGGTTTGACATGCCCGCCCCAATGGAATGCTTGCGAGCTCGCACTCGTGCTCGGCGAACCGGGACTCTACCTTCGAACGAACGTTGCCACAACGGGTGTTGCGATCGGGAGTTTGGGCGGCCTCGGTACCGAGATCCGTGGCCTGGGCTAATCCGTTGTGCGCGGACGGTCTGGCGCATCGAGGACTTGGCGGCCGCTCGTCACCGGATCGGTCGGATTGTCGTTGGCAAAACCTGCCCTTGGTCCAATCTGTCATGTTCAAGTGAAACGCAGAATCCGTCGCCGCTGCGGTCGGCGGACTCCCGGTGTCCGTGACTGACAATCAACTGCTGGTAACTCCGGCGTAGTTGTGGGACCTTCCAGGGAGGCCCAGTTGCCGGCCGAACGCCCCGGGCTCGACTGGGCCGCCGGACGGCGCGGCCGGTCCGGCGGGTGCAACCGTGCGGCACGGCGTCGATCTCGCGAGGGTCCACCGGCACGACGACCGTCACCCGCAGTGATCTTGGCGTCGTGGCCGGTCGGGGGGCTCGAGGTCGGCTGTGCGGGTGCGGTGCACCGTGCGGCCGGTGGCCGCGAGGTGGCCGGAAATCCTGCTGTATTGCACCGGAATTGATGGTCTTGCGGAGCAATTCCGGTTTCTGGCGCAAGAATTCAGCGGGACTTCGGCGACGTTTCCGATTCCGGTGGAGAACTGCGCCACGGTGAAGGGATGGTGATGGTCGACGGTCGGGCCCCGGGGGGCGGCCCGGCGCTGCGTGGCCGGTCGGTGGTCGGGTGGCGAAGTGTCGCGCCGCGGCGCGGCAGAGGTGCCGGCGGGGCCGGTCGTGGCGGTGCGGGAAGACGGAAATTCCTTCGGGGCACGGCTCGCTGGCTCCCCGGCGTGCGCGGCCGGCCGATGACCGTCGACCGGAGATTCCCGAGCCGGGCGTTCGGCGCCGCGCTGCCCGGCCGGGGTCGGCGCGGCCGGGTCCACCGGTACTCCGGTCACCGAATTCCGCAACGGGCGAGTGGTCGTGCTCAGGTCATTGCAGGCGATGGACCGTGTGGTCGCCGTACTGCTGCGCGCGATCCCGTGCCGCGCCGGGCCGCCGGCGCCGGAAGTCTGATTCCGCATACGAAAGGTTGACGGAGGATCAGTCGGCCGCCGGGCGCTATCGACGGCCGCCGACCCGGCCGGCGTGGCGACGGTGCCTGGTGGGGGAGGTGTGAAATCTGTGACGAAGAGTGGGTGGGGCGCCCAGACGGCCCGTCCCGAGGCGCAGGACGAGCCGTCCCGTATCGCGGGCGACGAGTGGGAGAGCGGCGGAGTCGGCGGGGCCGCCGCCCGGGGATCGCCTCAGTAGTCGAGGCCGGCGTACCAGTCGCCGCGGCCCTGCGGGGTGAGGTCGAGCAGGTGCCAGACCGGCGAGAGCAGGTCGATCCCGCGCTGGTCGATGTCCGGGGCGAGTCGCGGTCGGGCCGAGTACTGGTGGCGGACCGCGCCCTCCGGGTCGCGGGTGAAGACCGAGACCGTCGCGTCCTGGTTGCCGTCCTCGTCCTCGCTGCCGAGGTCGTACTTGAAGGTGCCGGCGCCGCAGCTGAGCAGGCGCAACCGGTCCCAGCCGCGACGCCGCGCGTGGGCGCGCAGCGCCCCGGGGTCGGCGGCCGCCACCACGGCGAAGTCGGCGTTGCGGGCCAGGTGGTGCGCGACGCCGTTGAAGCCGTCGATCCACAGCGTGCACATCGGGCACGGACTCTGCTGCCGCTTGCCGTACATGAACTGGTAGATCACCAGCGGGCGGTCCGGGCCGCTGAAGAGGTCGGCGAGCCGGACGGTGCGGACCGGCTCGTCGCCCTGGTCGAGGAAGGCCGGACCCTCCAGGAAGGTGTAGTCCGGCAGGACGGGGCCGGCCGGCAGGGCCCGCCGGCGCTGCGCGACCTGCTCCCGGTGGCGCATCAACTCGATCTCGGCCAGCCGCAGTTCCTCGCGGGCGGTGAGGTAGGCGGCGGACTCGCCGGGCAACCGGGTGGCGTACGGCTGGAACGGGCTCGGCGGTGGGGTGGCGGGCGGCGGGGGCGGTGGCGTCATCGGTGGGGTCCCGGGGTGTCGGCGGCGGGCGGACTCCCGGCCAGCCTGTGGCGCGGGGCCCGGCGCGGCAAGCACACCGCCGCCGCCCGGGTGAGCCGCCGGCAGCCGGCCCCCTGCCGGCCCCCAGCCGGCCCTCAGTCCACCGTCAGCCGGCGGCGGCCGGGTCCGTTCCCGTCGGGGCCGCGCGGGTCGGGGGCTCGAAGAGCAGGCCAAGGCCGTCGAGGAGCCGGGTCAGCGCGTACTCGAAGAGCAGGTCGAGGTCGAACTCGAAGCTGTCCGCCCCCTCCATCTCGAGCCTCGCGGCGTCCAGTTCGCCCATCAGTCGACCGAAGCTCGGGTAGTCGCCGGTGCTCAGCAGGCTCAGGAAGGCGCTCTCCTGGCCGGCCATCCACTCCTCGTCGCTGAGCTCGCTGTGCCGCCGGTCGTGGGCCTGGATGCCGAGGTTGACGGCCAGGCCGCGGACGAAGGCGAAGAGCAGGATGTGCGTGTAGAGCCGGGTCGCCGGATCCAGCCGCAGCTCCTCCAGCGAGCTGAGGACCCACTCGCCGTGCCGCAGCGCGTTGGGCAGCGGCGTGGGGCGGGTCAGCGACATGGTCCCCGCCAGCCACGGGTGGTCCCGGTAGAGCGCCCACTCCAGCCGGGCGATCGCCGCCAGGCGCGGGCGCCAGCCCGGCTCGGCCACCTGGGGCAGCGGCCGGCTGCCGATCACGCTGTCCGCCATCAGGTCGAGCAGCTCCTCCTTGCCGGGCAGGTGGCGGTAGAGCGCCATGGTGGCCACGCCGAGGTCGGCGGCGACCCGGCGCATCGAGAGGGTCTCCAGCCCTTCGGCGTCGGCCAGCGCGATGGCGGTGGCGATGATCCGCTCGCGGGTCAGGCCCTGGTCGCCGGCGCCCGCCTGCCGCCGCGCGCGTCCGGTCGTGGCCGCGGGTGCGGCCGGGTCCTGGGCCTGGGCGGTGGCCCGGCCCGCGGGTTCGGCGAGCGGTGCGGGCGCGGGGGCGGGGTCGGCCGGCGGGACGGGCCCGGG
>NZ_BAAALF010000176.1:0-17716 GCF_039528135.1 Kitasatospora nipponensis
GGCGCCCGCCCCGACAGCAAATCGTCCCGCCCCCCGGGGCCCGGCCGGCCGCCTGCGCCGGGACCACCGCCGCCGGTCCGCCCACCGCGGCGCCGGCCGGCACGAGGGCGGGCGGCGCACCGCGGCGGGCGAGGGTACGGGCGACCAGGACCAGCGGCACCGCCGTCAGCAACAGCGTCCCGCCGAGCGCCGCGCCCGACCGGGGGTAGCCCAGGGCGCCGACCAGGCTCGCGCCCGTGAGCGGGCCGCCGGCCGCGCCCAGCGCGCAGGCCGACCCGGCGAGCACCGTCCACCGGCCGGCCGGATCGAGTGCCGCCGCCAGACCGAGCAGGTAGGTCAGCACGAGCGGGTAGAGCACGTTCCAGAGCACCTCGCCGCCCGCGAACCCGAGTGCGGAGCGCGCGGTGGAGCTCACCACCACGCAGCCGGCGATCAGGACGGTGCCGCCGCCCACCGGCAGCACCCGGCCGGCCCGGGTGCCCAGCGCGCCGGCGGCCAGCACGCCGGCCAGCGCGCCGCCGAGGGCCACCGCGAAGACCAGGCCCAGGGACCGCTCGCTCAGGCCCGCGCGGTGCAGTCCGATCTGGCCGCTGACGCCCCAGAGCGCGTTCTGGGCGACCGACCAGAGCACCATCGACGCCACCAGCAGGACCCCGGTCCGCCGGTTGGGCAGCCGCAGCGGGCTGCGCCCGGCGGGGTGGTCGGCGGCGGGATGGTCCGCGGCGGTTCGGTCGGCGGTGGTTCGGTCGGCGGTGGCGGGTTCGGCGACCGGGAGCCGGGCGGCCAGCGGGACGGCGAGCAGGCCGTAGAGCGCCATCGCCAGGAACGGCGGCGCGTGCCCGCCGCCGAGCCGCGGCAGCAGCAGGTACAGCCCGCTCGCCACCGAGGAGGAGGCGAGCAGGGCCAGCACGGAGGCGCGGTGCGGATCGGTGGCGGCCGTGATCGCGACGCCCGCCACCGCGGCGGCCAGGCCCGCGCCCAGGTCGCCGAGCACACAGCGCCGGCGGCGCGGGCGACGGCTCGGCGACGGTGTCCGTGTCCTCGTGCGGCCGGTTCTCGTGCGACTCGTTCTCGTGCTGCGGCGGCGTGCGGTCCTCGTGCGGGGACGGCGTGTCGTGCGTCTCGGGCCGGCCCTCGGCCATCCGGAAGGAGTGACCGGGGGCGGGGACCGGGGCGGCCAGCGTGAACCCGGCGGCGAGCAGCACGGTCCCGGCCACGGCCGGCCGGGCCGAACCGGTCGACCGGATCCGGTCGGCCAGCAGCACCCCGGCGGCCGCCGAGGCGAGCAGCAGGGCGCTGCCGATCGCGCCCGCCCCGGTGGCCGGCAGGCCGAAGTCGGCGACCAGCCGGCCGACCAGGCACGGCACCAGGTAGGCGGGCAGCGCGCCGACCGAGAAGAGGACCGCCGGCGCCAACGGGCCGGGCCGGCGGGCGGATCCCGGTGGTCCGGCGTCGGCCGGCGCAGGCACGGCGGCCGGCGGGGGCGGGGCGGCCGGCGGGGCGGGGGGGGGGGGGGGGGGGGCGGCGGGGGGCCGGTGTCGGAACGGCGGCCGGGCCGCTGGTCGGAGCGCTGCTGGGAGCGGTGGTTGGAGCGTGGTGCGCAGAACTGCGCCCCGCCTCGCGGAAACGCGAAGACATGGGCAGGGGCCTCTCGACCTGAGGGTGGAACAGAGGGGGAGCGGCCGGCTCTTCGGCGCGGCCGCCCCGACTGTCTACCAGGTCGGGGCGCCACCCGAGAACCGGGTGGCGCCCCCTGGGCCGTTCGTCGACCGACCTGGCGCGCGGCCGGCGTCGTTCCGTGATCGAACCGCCCCGCGCGGACCGCGTCGCAGGTCAGCCCGCCACCGGGGCCGGTACCGGGGAGGGCCGGCCGTCCGCCACGAAGGCCTGCCAGAGCTTGGCGTACGCTCCGTCGGCCGCCAGCAGCTCGGTGTGCGTGCCGTCCTCGACCACCCGTCCGTGGTGCAGCACAATCACCCGATCGGCCCGTTCGGCCGTGGTCAGGCGGTGCGCGATCACCAGGGTGGTCCGGCCGCCGGGGCGGCCCGGGCGGCCGTCGCGCAGCCGGTCCGCGGCGTGGTTGACCGCCGCCTCGGTGGCCAGGTCCAGCGCGGCGGTGGCCTCGTCGAGCAGCAGGATGTCCGGGTCGACGAGTTCGGCCCTGGCCAGCGCGATCAGCTGGCGCTGGCCGGCCGAGAGGTTGCGTCCGCGCCCGGCCACCTCGTGCTCGTAGCCGCCGGACAGGCCGGTGATCATCTCGTGCGCGCCGACCGCCCGGGCCGCCGCCTCGACCTCGGCGTCGCCGGCCTCGGGGCGGCCGTAGGCGATCGCCTCGCGGACCGTGCCCGCGAAGAGGTAGGCCTCCTGCGGGACGACGCCCAGCCGGTGGCGGTAGTCGGCCAGCCGGTAGCGGGTGACGTCGGTGCCGTCGATCCGGACCGTGCCGGCCGTCGCGTCGTAGAACCGCGCGACCAGCTTGACCAGGGTGGACTTGCCCGCGCCGGTCTCGCCGACCAGGGCGACCGTCTGGCCGGCCGGGATCCGCAGGTCGATGCCGGAGAGCACCTCCGGGCTGCCCTCGCCGCCGCCGTTGTAGGCGAAGCTGACGCCCTCGAAGACGATCTCGCCGCGCAGCCGCTCGGCGGCCAGCGGGTCGGTGGCCGCGGGGGTGCTGGTCGGGGTGCGCAGCAGCTCGCGGATCCGGCTCAGGCCCACCGCCGCCTGCTGGTAGCCGTCGAAGATCTGCGAGAGCTGGTTGACCGGGGCGAAGAACAGGTCGATGTAGAGCAGGTAGGCGACCAGCGCGCCGACGGTGAGCGTCCCGGCGTCGACCCGCGAGGCGCCCTCGATCAGCACCAGCGCCGCCGCCACGCTGGAGAGCAGCTGGACGAACGGGAAGTAGAGGGAGATGTAGAGCTGCGCGCGGGCGCGCGAGTCGCGGTAGGCGCGGCCGCGGCTGCGGAACCGCGCGACGGTGTCCGGCTCGCGCCGGAACGCCTGCACGATCCGCATCCCCGCGACGTTCTCCTGCAGGTCGGCGTTGACCGTGCTGATCAGCTCGCGGGAGTCCTGGTACTGGGCCGCCGACTTGCGCCGGAAGACCAGCGTCGCCACCGCCAGCACCGGCAGCACCGCGAAGACCGTCAGTGCCAGGCCGGTGTCGATGGCCAGCAGGGCCACGAAGATCCCGCCGAAGGTCAGCAGGCTGACCACCGCGGTGACCACGCCGGTCTGCAGGAAGGTGGAGAGCGCGTCCACGTCGGTGGTCATCCGGGTCATGATCCGGCCGGAGAGCTCGCGCTCGTAGTAGTCCAGGCCGAGCCGGTTGAGGTGCGCGAAGATCTTGACCCGCAGGCTGTAGAGGACGCGCTCGCCGGTGCGGCCGCTGACCCTGGCCTCGGCGCTCTGCACCAGCCAGTCCAGCAGCACCACCGCGAGGGCCGCCAGCGAGGCGAAGGTGACGCCGGTCATCACGCCCTTGGAGACGCCGTCGTCGATGCCGTGCCGGATCAGGATCGGCAGCACCAGGCCGGCGGCGGCGTCCAGGGCCAGCAGCAGGAAGCCCAGCGCCAGCGGGGCGCGGAACGGCTTGAGCAGGCGGCCGAGCGAGAAGTCCGGGTCGCCGGCGGCGGCGTCCGCGAGCGCGATGCCCGGCAGGTCGGTGGCGGCGGGCAGCGCGGCCACCTTGGCGAGCAGCTCCGGGTCGCCGGCCCGGCCGGTCATCACCCGGCCGGTCCTGGCGCGCCCGGCCGCGCCGCGGGTGGTGCGCGCGGCGGGCGCGACGTCCTGCGGGAGCTGGATGGTCTGGCCCGCCGCCGGGAGCTGCGCGGCCTGCCGGCGCTCGGCCTCCAGGTCGGCGCCGGCGTCGAGGGTCTCCTCGATGGTGCGGCCGTTCTCGGCCTCGGGGTCGGTGATCAGCGCACGGTAGCGGGGACACCGCTCGACCAGCTCGTCGTGCGTGCCCAGGTCCAGCAGCCGGCCGTGGTCCAGGACCGCGATCCGGTCGGCCAGCTGGAGGGTGGAGCGGCGGTGCGCGATGAGCACCGTGGTGCGGCCGGCCATCACCGTGCGCAGGGCCTCGTGGATCTCGGCCTCGATCCGCGGGTCGACCGCGGAGGTGGCGTCGTCCAGCAGCAGCACCTGCGGGTCGGCGAGGATCGCCCGGGCCAGCGCGATCCGCTGGCGCTGGCCGCCGGAGAGCGTCAGGCCCTGCTCGCCGACCTTGGTCAGGTAGCCCTCGGGCAGCTCGCGGACGAAGGCGTCGGCCTGCGCGGCGCGCGCGGCGGCCTCGATCTCCTCGACGCTCGCGCCGGGGCGGCCGTAGGCGATGTTGGCGCGCACGGTGTCCGAGAAGAGGAAGCTGTCCTCCGGCACGATGCCGACCACCGAGCGGACCGCGTCCAGGGTGAGCTCGCGCAGGTCCTGGCCGTGCAGGCGGATCGTGCCGCCGGTGGGGTCGTAGAAGCGCGGGATGAGCTGGGCGACGGTGGACTTGCCGGAGCCGGAGGAGCCCACCAGGGCCAGCGTCTCGCCCGGGGCGACCCGCAGGCTGAGGCCGCGCAGCACCGGGCGGGCGGTGGTGTCGGCACCGTCGGTGTCGGCGTCCGGGTCGGCGGGGCCGGTGTCGGTGAGGTCACTGGCGGCGGGGTCGCTGTCGGCCGCTTCGAGGTGGTCGGTCCGGTAGTGGAAGTCGACCTGGTCGAACTCCAGCGCCGGGGCACCCGCCACCGGCTCCAGGGCGCGCGCGCCGGGGAGCTCGCGGACCAGCGGGCGCTCGTCGATCAGCTCGAAGACCCGCTCGACCCCGGCCTGGGCCTGCTGGCCGACGGTCAGCACCATGGTCAGCATCCGCACCGGACCGGTCATCTGCGCCACGTAGGCGGAGAAGGCGACGAAGGTCCCCAGCGTCACCTGGCCGTCCACCGCCAGCCAGCCGCCCAGGGCCAGCACGGCGACCTGGGCGAGGGCCGGGATCGCCTGCATGGCCGGGCCGAACCGGCTGGCCAGCCTGACCGCCCGCAGCCGCATGGCGTAGAGGCCGCGCGAGGCCTGCTCCAGCTTGCCGAGCTCCTGCTCCTCCTGGCCGAAGCCCTTGACCACCCGCACGCCGCCGACCGCAGCGTCCACCACGCCGGCGACCACGGCCGCCTCCTGCTGGGCGGCCCAGGTGGCGGGGAAGAGCCGCTCACGGCTCAGCGTCGCGACCCACCAGAGCGCCGGGCCCATCACCAGGGCGATCAGGGTGAGCGGCAGCGACAGCCAGCACATCACCATGATCGACATGACGAAGAGCAGCAGGTTGCCGGTCATCATCGGCAGCATCGAGAGCAGGCCGTGGATGAGCTGCAGGTCGGAGGTGGCCCGGCCGACCACCTGCCCGGTGTCCAGGCGGTCCTGGCGGGCGCCGTCCAGCCGGGTGAGCGAGGTGAAGAGCTCGGTGCGCAGGTCCTGCTGGACGTCCAGCGCGAGCTGGCCTGCGGTGTAGCGGCGGACCTGGGTGAAGACGAACACCAGCAGGGCGCCGACCAGCAGGGCGATCGCCCAGGGCGTGAGCGAGCGGGTGTGGGTGGTGATGACGTCGTCGATGATCAGCTTGGTGATCAGCGGGACGATCGCGGTGACCGCCATGCCGGCGAGCGAGGCGCCGAAGGAGAGCAGGAAGTTGCGGCGGTAGCGCCAGCAGTACCCGCCCAGCCGGCGCAGCCAGCCCGTCCCGCCGGGCGCGGGTATCTCCCTGGTGGAGCCGTGAGTCTCAGGCATATTTAGGGATACTAACCATTTCGTGAGGCGGCCGTCCATGACGGACCGACAGTGCCACTGCCGACCCGGCAGGCTCCAACGGTTTCCGCACGGAATTCCTTCCCGCCCAGCTTCCGCCCGCCCGGTGCGCCCGCGCACCGGGCGCCGGACGCAACCGGCACCGTCCTGCGACCTAGGTCCTGCCCCCCGGGGCCGCCCAGGGCCCGTCCGGCCCTAGGGCCCGTCCGGCCCTAGACGGAGCGGGCGAGGGCGGCGGCGGCGAAGGCGCCCTGGGCCAGCCGGTGCAGCAGGAGCGCCATCTCGGCGCGCGGCAGCAGTCCGGCCCGGTCGCCGTGCGCCGGGCGCACCCCGATGCTGTGCGGCGTGGAGTTGAGCAGCCCGAAGACCGCGTGCACGGCGGCCCGGGCGACCGGCTCCGCCGGCTCGGTGGCCAGCTCGGGGAAGGCCCCCCGGACCGCGTCCACCCAGAGTTCGAGGTAGCCGCGCTGCAGTCGGCGCACCCGGCGCCGGTCCTCCTCCCGCAGGTGGAGCAGCTCGCGGTCGTGCAGCGTGATCAGGTCGGCGTCGTCCAGGGCGAACTCGACGTGCCCGCGGATCAGGGCGTCCAGCGCGGCCTGCGGACCGTCGGCGGCGCCCGCCCGGCGCCGGCCCTCCTCCAGCAGCCGCTCGCTGATCCCCACCAGCAGGTCGGCGAGCATCGCGTCCTTGCCGGCGAAGTGGCGGTAGAGCCCGGGGCCGCTGATGCCGACCGC
The DNA here is from genome assembly GCF_039528135.1 of Kitasatospora nipponensis. Taxonomy (NCBI): domain Bacteria; kingdom Bacillati; phylum Actinomycetota; class Actinomycetes; order Kitasatosporales; family Streptomycetaceae; genus Kitasatospora; species Kitasatospora nipponensis. The sequence goes on from NZ_BAAALF010000176.1 coordinate 6,513, forward strand.
CTTGCCGATCTCGTCCACCCCCACGCCGAGGAACCCACGGGCGGCGAAGAGCCGGGCGGCTTCCCGGCGGATCTGGTCGCGGCGGGGGGTCGCGGAGGTGACAGGGGAGTTCGACATGCCGTCCATCGTAGACAGCGGGGTTATCGCTCGTTAACCTGGCGGCAGGAGTTAACCACCATTAACTTGGCGGCGCGGGTCCACGAGATCCCCGCGCGCGCCCGGTTTCCGGGAGCAAGGGAGCTCTTGGGATGTCCCTGTCGACACCCGGTTTCGCCTCTCCGCATCCGTTGCAGGCAGCCCGTCCACCCCAGCCGCCGTACCCGCTGCCGGGCGGCGGGACCACGTACCCGGCGGCCGCCCAGCCGGCCGCCGCCGCGCCCGCGCCGCGCCTGCGGTCCGCCGTCGACGCCGGCTCGGCCGCCTTCCGCGGCAACACCGAGGCGCACCGGGCGCCCCTCGCGCAGCTGCGCGACAAGCTCGCCGCCGCCGCGCTCGGCGGCGGGACCAAGGCCAGGGACCGGCACACCGCCCGCGGCAAGCTGCTCCCCCGCGACCGGGTGGACACCCTGCTCGACCCGGGTTCCCCGTTCCTGGAGCTCTGCCCGCTGGCCGCCGACGGACTGTACGACGGCGCCGCACCGGCCGCCGGGGTGATCGCCGGCATCGGCCGGGTGGCCGGGCGCGAGGTGGTGGTGGTCGCCAACGACGCCACCGTCAAGGGCGGCACCTACTACCCGATGACGGTCAAGAAGCACCTGCGGGCGCAGGAGGTCGCGCTCGAGAACCGGCTGCCCTGCATCTACCTGGTGGACTCCGGCGGCGCCTTCCTGCCGATGCAGGACGAGGTCTTCCCCGACCGCGACCACTTCGGCCGGATCTTCTACAACCAGGCCCGGCTCTCGGCCGCCGGGATCCCGCAGATCGCCGCCGTGCTGGGCTCCTGCACGGCCGGCGGGGCGTACGTGCCCGCCATGAGCGACCAGGCGGTCATCGTCCGCAACCAGGGCACCATCTTCCTGGGCGGACCGCCGCTGGTGAAGGCGGCCACCGGTGAGGTGGTCACCGCCGAGGAGCTCGGCGGCGGCGAACTGCACTCGCGCACCTCGGGGGTGACCGACCACCTGGCGGAGGACGACGCGCACGCGCTGTCGATCGTGCGCACCATCGTGGACGGCCTCGGCCCGCGACCGGCCCGGCCGTGGACCACCGCGCCGGTCGAGCCGCCGGCCGTGGACCCGGGCGAGCTGTACGGCTCGGTGCCGGTCGACCCGCGCACCCCCTACGACGTCCGCGAGGTGATCGCGCGGCTGGTCGACGGCAGCCGGTTCGCCGAGTTCAAGGCCGAGTACGGGGCCACCCTGGTGACCGGGTTCGCCCGGATCCACGGCCACCCGGTCGGCATCGTGGCCAACAACGGCGTGCTCTTCGCCGAGTCCGCCCTCAAGGGCGCCCACTTCATCGAGCTCTGCGACCAGCGCGGCATCCCGCTGCTCTTCCTGCAGAACATCACCGGCTTCATGGTCGGCCGGCAGTACGAGGCCGGCGGCATCGCCAAGCACGGCGCGAAGATGGTCACCGCGGTGGCCTGCACCCGGGTGCCCAAGCTGACCGTGGTGATCGGCGGCTCGTACGGCGCCGGCAACTACTCGATGTGCGGACGGGCCTACTCGCCGCGCTTCCTGTGGATGTGGCCGGGCGCCAAGATCTCGGTGATGGGCGGCGAGCAGGCCGCCTCGGTCCTCGCCACCGTCCGCCGCGACCAGGTCGAGGGACGCGGCGAGGAGTGGGCCGCCGAGGCCGAGGAGGAGTTCAAGCGCCCGGTCCGCGAGCAGTACGAGCGGCAGGGCAACGCCTACTACGCCACCGCCCGGCTCTGGGACGACGGCGTGATCGACCCGATGGACACCCGCACCGTGGTCGGGCTCGCCCTGACCGCCTGCGCCAACGCCCCGCTCGCCGAGCCCGCCCCCTACGGCGTGTTCCGCATGTGACCGGCCCGCCGGCCGCGGCGGTAGCCCACCCCGCCGCCGCCGCGGCCGGCACCCCGCACTCCCCCGGCGGGCCCGGCCACCCACCCGTCGTCCGCCGCACCACTCCCCTCGCCTCGGAGGAACACCTCCCATGTTCGACACCGTCCTGGTCGCCAACCGCGGCGAGATCGCCGTCCGGGTGATCCGCACCCTGCGACGGCTCAGCGTGCGGTCGGTCGCCGTCTACAGCGACGCCGACGCCGACGCCAGGCACGTCCGCGAGGCCGACCTCGCGGTCCGGCTCGGACCCGCCGACCGCAGCGACAGCAGCGCCGCCGAGACCTACCTGCGGGGCGAGCAGATCATCGCCGCGGCGCTGCGCACCGGCGCGCAGGCCATCCACCCCGGCTACGGCTTCCTCGCCGAGAACCCCGGCTTCGCCCGGGCCTGCGCCGAGGCCGGCCTGGTCTTCATCGGCCCGCCCGCCGCGGCCGTGGAGCTGATGGGCGACAAGATCAACGCCAAGGAGGCCGTCCGCGCGGTGGGCGTGCCCGTGGTGCCCGGCAGCCGCGGCGGCGCGACGAGCGACGAGGACCTGATCCGCGCGGCCGAGGAGATCGGCTACCCGGTGCTGATCAAGCCGTCGGCCGGCGGCGGCGGCAAGGGCATGCGGCTGGTGCGCGACCCCGCCGAGCTGCCCACCGAGCTCGCCGGCGCCCGCCGGCTCGCCCGGACCGCCTTCGGGGACGACACCCTGCTGCTGGAGCGCTGGGTCGACCGCCCGCGGCACATCGAGGTGCAGGTCCTGGCGGACGCGCACGGCACGACCGTGCACCTCGGTGAGCGCGAGTGCAGTCTGCAACGCCGTCATCAGAAGCTGATCGAAGAGGCACCCTCCGTTCTCCTGGACCCGCAGACCCGGGCCGCGATGGGAGCCGCGGCCGTCGAGGCGGCGGTGGCCTGCGGTTACACCGGCGCCGGCACGGTGGAGTTCATCGTGCCCGGCGACGATCCGGACGCGGACGCACCGCAGGGGGTCCGCGAGTTCTTCTTCATGGAGATGAACACCCGCCTCCAGGTGGAACACCCGGTGACCGAGCTGGCGGTGGCGATCACCCGGTCCACGGACGCCGGCCCCGCCGGGCCCGAGCGGCTCGACCTGGTCGAGTGGCAGCTGCGGGTGGCCGCCGGCGAGCCGTTGTCGTTCGAGCAGTCGGACGTCTCCTTCCTGGGTCACGCCGTCGAGGCCCGGATCTGCGCCGAGGACCCGGCCCGCGACTTCCTGCCGACCGGTGGCCGGATCCTGCTGCTGGAGGAGCCGGGGGGCGAGGGAGTCCGGGTCGACTCCGGTCTGCTGCCCGGCACCGCGATCACCAGTGCCTACGACCCGATGCTGGCCAAGGTCATCGCCTACGGGCCGGACCGCCCCACCGCGCTGCTGCGGCTGCGCGCGGCGCTGGCCGACACCCGGATCCTGGGGGTGACCACCAACGCGGGGTTCCTGCGCCGGCTGCTCGCCCACCCGGACGTGGTGGCCGGGCGCCTCGACACCGGACTGGTCGAGCGGGTCGCCGAGCAGCAGCCCGAGCTGCTGGCCACCTCCCACGACCGGTACGACACCGGCAGCGGCACGGGCACCGGCGTCAGCACCGGACCGGATGCCGCCGGCTCCGCCTCCGAGCCGGCCGGCGCGACCGGTTCCGCGCCCGCCGTGCCGGACGCCGTCTACCTGGCCGCGGCACTCGTGCGGCACCTGCGCCTGGCCCCGGCCGCCGCCTCCGACGGCTGGGCCGATCCCTTCGCCCTCCCCTCCGCTTGGCGACTCGCCGGTGAACCGGCCTGGACGACGCACCGGCTCCGGATCCCCGGGCAGGATCCGGTGGCGGTACTGGTCCGGCCTGTCAGCGCTCTGGGTGTCATCGACGGCCCCGACGCCGCCGACAGCCCCGCCGGGCCGGTGGAGAACAGCTCCGATCTGCTGGTCCGTCTGGGTGAGGGGCCGATCCGCCGGGCCCGCGCCGTCCTCGGCGCCACGGACCTGTCCCTCACTCTCGACGGCCTGCGGGCCACCTTTGCACACGCCACTGACAACGCCCCCTCGCCCACCGGCGCGGGCCCGGTGACCTGGCTGGGCACCGACGGCGACGGCTGGGCGGTGCACGGGTACGACCCGGTGGCCGACCGCAGCACCGCCGCCGACGCCCACCACGGCGCGCTCACCGCGCCGATGCCGGGCACCGTCACCGTGGTGAAGGCGGCGGTGGGCGACCTGGTCCGGCGCGGCCAGCCGCTGCTGGTGCTCGAGGCCATGAAGATGGAGCACGTGATCGCCGCGCCGCACGACGGCACGGTCAGCGAGCTGCCGGTCGGCGCCGGTGCCACCGTCGCCATGGAGCAGCTGCTCGCGGTGGTCCTCCCGCAGGACGCCGCCGCCACCGACAGCACCCCCCTGACCGAGGAGGTGGCCTCATGACGGCCGCTCGCACCCCGGGCGCCGAGCCCGGCACGGACCCGCAGCGGGCCGCCGAGCCCGGCACGCTGGAGCTCGCCCTGCCCGACGTGGTGCGCGATCCGGCCCTGCCGGCCCGGGTGCGGATCCACGAGGTCGGCGCCCGCGACGGGCTGCAGAACGAGAGCGCGCTGGTGCCGGTCGAGGTGAAGGCCGAGTTCATCGGCCGGCTCGCCGCCGCCGGCCTGCGCACCGTGGAGGCGACCAGCTTCGTGCACCCCAAGTGGGTCCCCCAGCTGGCCGACGCCGAGCAGCTGATGCCACGGCTGGCCGACCTCCGCACGCGGTACCCGGGGCTGCGGCTGCCGGTGCTGGTCCCCAACGAGCGCGGCCTGGACCGCGCGCTGGCGCACGGCGCCGACGAGGTCGCCGTCTTCGCCAGCGCGACCGAGTCCTTCGCCCGGCGCAACCTCAACCGCTCGGTGGCCGAGGTGCTGGAGATGTTCCGGCCGGTGGTCGAGCGGGCCACCGACCAGGGCGTCGCGGTCCGCGGCTACCTCTCGATGTGCTTCGGCGACCCCTGGGAGGGTCGGGTGGCGCCCGGGCAGGTGGTGGCCGCCGGCCTGCGCCTGCTCGAGCTGGGCTGCACCGAGCTGAGCCTGGGCGACACCATCGGCGTCGCCACGCCCGGCCAGGTGGGCGGGCTGCTCGAGGCCTTCGACAAGGCCGGCGTGCCGGTGGACCGGCTCGCGGTCCACTTCCACGACACCTACGGGCAGGCGCTGTCCAACACGCTCGCCGCGCTGCGCCACGGCGTGAGCGTGGTCGACTCCTCGGCCGGCGGCCTCGGCGGCTGCCCCTACGCCAAGAGCGCCACCGGCAACCTCGCCACCGAGGACCTGGTGTGGATGCTGCACGGTCTCGGCATCGAGACCGGCGTCGACCTGGCCGAGCTGGTCGCCACCAGCAGCTGGCTGGCCGGGCGGCTGGGCCGGCCGAGCCCCTCGCGCACCGTCCGGGCGCTGGCCGGCCAGCTCCCGTCCCGGAGCCCGTCCGACCCGGCCGACCGCCCCGCCGGCTGAGCCGGCCGCACCCGCCGGGCCCCCACCGGGCCCGGCCGGCCGACGGCCCGGCGCGCCGACGGCCTCCTTCGCCGTGCCCGGCGGCGGACGCCCGTCCGACCGCCCCCGGTGTGCGCCGGCGCACCGCGCCCGTCACCGCACCCCACTCCCCCGCACTTCCGCACCGGATCCCCCGCCGGACGAACCACTGGAGAGACAGATGCTCGACCACCGCCTGGATGCCGAGTACGAGGAACTGCGCCGCACGGTCGCCGAGTTCGCCAACGACGTGGTCGCCCCGACGATCGGCGACTTCTACGAGCGCGAGGAGTTCCCGTACGAGATCGTCAAGGAGATGGGGCGGATGGGCCTGTTCGGCCTGCCGTTCCCCGAGGAGTACGGCGGCATGGGCGGCGACTACTTCGCGCTCTGCATCGCCCTCGAGGAACTCGCCCGGGTGGACTCCTCGGTGGCCATCACCCTGGAGGCCGGCGTCTCGCTCGGCGCGATGCCCATCTACCGCTTCGGCACCGAGGAGCAGAAGCGCACCTGGCTGCCGCGGCTGGCCTCCGGGGAGATCCTGGGCGCCTTCGGCCTGACCGAGCCCGAGGGCGGCTCGGACGCCGGCGCCACCCGGACCACGGCCCGCTTCGACGAGGCCACCCGGGAGTGGGTGATCAACGGGACGAAGTGCTTCATCACCAACTCCGGCACCGACATCACCGGTCTGGTCACCGTCACGGCGCTCACCGAACCGCTCGCTCGTTCGAGTGAAGAAGGGGCCGATCACTCGTCGAAGCGGGAGATCTCGTCCATCATCGTGCCTGTCGGCACCCCCGGGTTCCAGGTGTCGAAGAAGTACTCCAAGGTCGGGTGGAACGCCTCCGACACCCGCGAACTGTCCTTCACCGACTGCCGAGTCCCCGAAGCCAACCTCCTCGGCCAGCAGGGCCGGGGCTTCGCCCAGTTCCTGCGGATCCTCGACGAGGGCCGCATCGCCATCGCAGCGCTGTCCACGGGTCTGGCCCAGGGCTGCGTCGACCAGTCACTCAGCTACGCCGCGACGCGGCGCGCCTTCGGGCGCACGATCGGGGCCAACCAGTCCATCCAGTTCAAGATCTCCGACATGGAGATGCGTGCCCACCTCGCCCGGCTCGGCTGGCGTGACGCGGCCTCCCGGCTGCTGCTCGGCGAGCCCTTCAAGAAGGAGGCTGCCATCGCGAAGCTCTTCTCCTCCGAGGCCGCCGTGGACAACGCCCGCGAGGCCACCCAGATCCACGGTGGCTACGGCTTCATGAACGAGTACCCGGTCGCCCGCTTCTGGCGCGACAGCAAGATCCTGGAGATCGGCGAGGGCACCTCCGAGGTCCAGCGGATGCTGATCGCCCGCGAGTTGGGCATGAACGCCGGCGCCTGACCGACCGGGGCCGACGAGCCGGGTTCACTGACCGCCGGTCAGTGCGCCCGGCGGGCCCGGGCGTTCCGGGCGTCCGGGCATTCCGTGCCGGACAGCCGCACCACGATGAACTCGGGCAACACGGAACGGAAGGGAGGTGTCAGGGAATCACGATCACCGGACGGTTGGCGCGACGGGCCAGTCGACCGGAGATCGAACCGAAGAGGCGCCCGAGCAGGCCGTGGGTGCTTCCCACCACGATCGCGTCGGCCGCGTACTCCTTGCCGACCTCCTCGATCTCGTGGCAGATGTCACCGCCGCGCTCGACCAGCACCCAGGGGACGCCCGCCAGGAAGTCCGCACAGGCGAGTTCCAGTCCCAGCACCTCGGTGCGGTGGTCCGGCAGGTCGACGAAGACCGGCGGCTCGCACCCCGCCCAGACCGTGGAGGGCAGCCGGTTGGCCACGTGGACGATGACCAGTCCGCACCGGGAGCGACGGGCCATGCCGACCGCGTAGGCCAGCGCCCGCTCGCTGGAGAGCGATCCGTCGAAACCGACCACCACGCCGTGCAGGAAGGTCGGGTCACACGATCGGGGCGCGTCGAGCTGAGGGTCGGGGGTCCGGCCGTCCTGCGGCGCGGTGTGCTTGCCGTGTCGGGAGTTCATGTCGCCTCCACCGGTCCCGTCTCCACTGGTGCCACCCGTACCGGGCGCCCCGCCGATGGCGTCCGATCCGCCCGCCGGCGCGGCCACCGGCTCCACTCCGCGCTGTAGCGGCCCGCCGCCCTGCTGTAGCGACCCCTGCTGCAGGGACCCCGGCCGCAGGGACCCCGGCTGAAGCGCGCCCTGCTCCAGCGACCCAGGCTGGTGCGGCCCCGCCGGTCGCGGCCTGAGCCGGCCCAGGAGGCCCACGACGCGCTCGGAGCGCAGCCGTACCAGTCGCCTACGACCCGGCTGGGAATCCGCGGGGGAGAAATCCGTCGCCCCGAGAATGCTGAATGGGTCTGCAGGTCGGGGAGACTCAAAACCGGCCATGAATCGAGACTCTTCGAGTGAGAGGGGCCGACAGGAAGGAGAGCAGCGCACAGGCGGCAGGCCATTCACTGGCACGTGGTCGGTGGAGGCCGAGCGGCACCGTAAGTGACCTGTTCCTTTCAGAGTACGACGGGAGGGCGTGGCCGCCCAGCGATTGGGGCCGCGGAGGGCAACGATCCCGCTAATGGCCGCGGCGTGAACTAACGGGCGCGCGCCCCGTAACGGGGAGATCACGCCCCCACTCCGCGAGGTTCCCTGGAGCTTGCCTGACGGAGTCAGCCGATGCAACAGGTCGGCCACGCACGGTAGGCGGCGACTGCGGTGCGGTTGGGACGGAATGAGAAGTCTGTGACGGAAGGGGACGGCCCGTACGCGCCGACCCCCGACCGGCGGACCTGCGACTGAGCCGATCAGCGGCACCCGCTTCCTCCGGGCCCGTGGCGCTGGCACCATGCACGCCATGCCGCTGCTCCTGCTCGACCTCGACAACACCCTGCTCCCGCGCGACGCCGCCTATCAGTCCTGGGCGCAGGGCTTCCTCAACGACCACGGGCTGCCGCCTGCCGACCTGGAATGGCTCACCACGATCGACGGCGGCGGCTACGTTCCGCGGGGAACCGTCCTGAGCGCGACCCGGCGCCGGTACGGACTGGACCTGTCCATGGATGCTCTGCTCGCCCACTATCGGCGGGGGATCAATTCTCATATCCACTGCCCGGATTCCCACGTGCGCGCACTGCGGGCCGCCCGCACGGCCGGTTGGACGCTGGCGATCGTCAGCAACGGCCTGACCGGTCCGCAGGTGGAGAAGATCCGCCGGACCGGGCTCGGCGCCCTGGTGGACGCCTGGGTGGTCTCGGAGGAGGCCGGCTGCGCCAAGCCGGACCCGCTGATCTTCGAGATCGCCGCCCAGCGCTGCGGGCTGCCGCTCTCCGGCGACTGGGCCGCGCAGGCCTGGGTGATCGGCGACCACGCGCCCGCCGACATCGCCGGCGCCGAGCTGGCGGGCCTGCGCAGCGTCTGGCTGCACCACGGACGGCCGTGGTCGGAGCTGGGCTACCGACCGACCCTGACCGCCGCCGACCTGCCGGAGGCGGTGGGCCTGGTGCTGACCGAGCGGGCGCCGCTCGGCGTCGGCGGACCGGTGACCTGACCCGGGCCACCCACGCAACGGGCCCGGCGGCCCCCGCCGGTGGGACCCCGCTGATGGGACCCCGTGGAGCGGACCTCCCCGGGGCCCGGCGGCCGTTGGCCTGTTCGAGCCGGCCCGGGCCCACCGCGGGCCCTGACGGTCACTCCCGCTGACGCCGTCTCAACCCGACCCCCCGGTCCGCGAACAGGGCCCGCGCCGCGGCCCGGCGCCCGGCCGTCGCGCGCCGCGGAGGCGGGCGCCGGGCCTCGGCCGACCGGTCGCTGGGGCGCTCGGGGCAGCGCGTGCGGGCGCACGGAAGCATTGCACGCCCCGTCTCCGCAACACCGATTTTCAGTCAGAATCGCACCGGGCCCGTAGCGTTGGACATACCCACAGGCCAGAACGCCGGAGCAGGGCGACGATCCGCGACCCGCGGGGGTCCGCCGTACCGCAACCAGCCACCCGCCCACCCGCCCCCTTCCCAGAGGGGTCGACGGCTGCCACGCTTCGTGATCGAATGCATCACGCCAAATTGCCATGTCGACATAGCGTCGGATGGTGAACTTGTCACAACGGCAACGGTGTACCCAGTAGATTCGATCTTGTCGAGCAGGGCCGCATCACCACACCACACCACCGAGGGGGCTTGGGCGCCTTGAACAGGGTGAGCAGGAGCGAGACAGGTCCTGACAGCGGCCAGTCCCCGGCCGGTCGCTCAGGACGTGTCCCGAGAAGTACCGGCTCGCTCACCTCGCAGGCGACCACCCAGCCGGGTCCGGGCCAGGGCACCGGAACGGCCTTCGGGCGGACGGTCCCTCAGGAGTCCTACGGCGGAACCCAGCTCGGCCAGCCCGCCTCCTCGCGCGGGACGGTCGGCGGCGCCCAGTCGACCGGCTGCGCGGGCGACGGCGGCACCGCGGCGGGTCTCGGCGGCCCGCTGGGCGGCGGCTGGCCCGGCTCGGGCGGCACGGCCACCGGCCGGGCCCTCGGTGCCGGTCCCGGTGGCGTTGCCGGCATCGGCGGTCCGGGGGGCGGGCTCGCCGGCGGGTCCGGCGGCCAGGCGACCGTGCTCGCCCCGCGCAAGCTCGCCGGGCGCCGGCGTCGCGAGACCGTGGCCGTGCTGATCTTCAGTGGCGCGCCGATCTTCGAGAGCTCCATCCCGCTCTCCGTCTTCGGCGTGGACCGGCAGGACGCCGGTGTCCCCCGCTACCGCCTGCTGGTCTGCGCGGGCGAGGAGGGACCGCTCACCACCACCGGCGGGGTCACCCTCGCCGCGCCGTTCGGCCTGGAGGCGCTGGCGCGCGCCGGCACCATCGTGGTCCCGGCCTGGCGCTCGATCTCGCAGCCGCCGCCGGTCGAGGCGATCGCCGCCCTGCGCAAGGCCCACCACGAGGGCGCCCGGATCATCGGGTTGTGCACGGGCGCCTTCGTCCTGGCGGGGGCCGGCCTCCTCGACGGCCGGCCGGCCACCACGCACTGGATGTACGCCCCGACGCTCGCCAAGCGCTACCCGCGGGTGCACGTCGACCCGCGCGAGCTCTTCGTGGACGACGGCGACGTGCTCACCTCGGCCGGCACCGCGGCCGGCATCGACCTCTGCCTGCACGTGGTGCGCAGCGACCACGGCGCCGAGGCCGCCAACGCGCTGGCCCGCCGCCTGGTGGTGCCCAACCGTCGCAGCGGCGGCGGTCAGGCGCAGTACATCGACCAGTCATTACCGGAGGAGATCGGGAACGACCCGCTGGCCGAGGTCGTGACCTGGGCGCTGGAGAACCTCAACCAGCAGTTCGACGTGGAGGTGCTGGCGGCCCGTGCGTACATGAGCCGGCGGACCTTCGACCGCCGGTTCCGGACGCTGACCGGCAGCGCGCCGTTGCAGTGGCTGATCACCCAGCGGGTGCTGCAGGCGCAGCGGCTGCTGGAGACCTCCGAGCTGTCGGTGGACGACGTGGCGCGGCGCTGCGGGTTCCGCTCGCCGGTGGCGCTGCGCGGGCACTTCCGTCGCCAGCTCGGCGTCTCCCCCGCCGCCTACCGGACCAGCTACCGGGCCCGCCGCCCGGGACCGGGTCCGGCGGTCGGCGTGCCCGGCCAGGGCGGGGCGGCGGAGCGCGGCGAGCGGACGGTCGGGGCGGCCGGCGGCCCGGGCGCCCACCCGTTCGG